>NZ_CP152276.1:1820000-2022500 GCF_038719015.1 Nguyenibacter vanlangensis | reverse complement strand
ACAAGTACCGTGAGGGAAAGGTGAAAAGCACCCCGACGAGGGGAGTGAAAGAGACCTGAAACCGGATGCCTACAAGCAGTCGGAGCCTCTTATGGGGTGACGGCGTACCTTTTGTATAATGGGTCAGCGAGTTTCTGTTTGCAGCGAGCTTAAGCCGATAGGTGTAGGCGTAGCGAAAGCGAGTCTGAATAGGGCGCTGAGTTGCTGGCAGAAGACCCGAAACCGAGTGATCTAGCCATGGCCAGGCTGAAGGTGCGGTAACACGCACTGGAGGGCCGAACCCACGCCTGTTGAAAAAGTCGGGGATGAGCTGTGGCTAGGGGTGAAAGGCCAATCAAACTCGGAGATAGCTGGTTCTCCGCGAAATCTATTGAGGTAGATCGTCAGGTGTTGACCCCGGGGGGTAGAGCACTGGATGGGCTAGGGGGGCCCAAAGCCTTACCAAACCTAACCAAACTCCGAATACCCGGAAGTTTAGCCTGGCAGACAGACGGTGGGTGCTAAGGTCCATCGTCGAGAGGGAAACAGCCCAGACCACCAGCTAAGGCCCCCAAATCGTGGCTAAGTGGGAAAGGATGTGGGGATTCCAAAACAACCAGGAGGTTGGCTTAGAAGCAGCCATCCTTTAAAGAAAGCGTAATAGCTCACTGGTCTAATAGAAACCCTGCGCCGAAAATGTAACGGGGCTCAAGCCACGTGCCGAAGCTGTGGGTGCATACTTTGTATGCGCGGTAGCGGAGCGTTCCGTAGGTCTGAGAAGGAGACGGGGTGACCCTCTCTGGAGATATCGGAAGTGCGAATGCTGACATGAGTAGCGACAAACAGTGCGAGAAACACTGTCGCCGAAAGTCCAAGGGTTCCTGCGCAAGGTTAATCCGCGCAGGGTGAGCCGGCCCCTAAGGCGAGGGCGAAAGCCGTAGTCGATGGAAACCAGGTGAATATTCCTGGGCCTGCTAGAAGTGACGAATGCGATATGTTGTCAGTCCTTAACGGATTGGGCTGGCTTTTGGAGCATTCCAGGAAATAGCTCTAGCGAATAGACCGTACCCGAAACCGACACAGGTGGACTGGTAGAGCATACCAAGGCGCTTGAGAGAACGATGCTGAAGGAACTAGGCAAATTGCTCGCGTAACTTCGGGATAAGCGAGACCCATGATTGGGCAACCATTTGTGGGTGGCACAGACCAGGGGGTAGCGACTGTTTAGTAAAAACACAGGGCTGTGCGAAGTCGAGAGACGACGTATACGGCCTGACGCCTGCCCGGTGCCGGAAGGTTAAGAGGAGGTGTGCAAGCACTGAATTGAAGCCCCGGTAAACGGCGGCCGTAACTATAACGGTCCTAAGGTAGCGAAATTCCTTGTCGGGTAAGTTCCGACCTGCACGAATGGCGTAACGACTTCCCCGCTGTCTCCAGCATCGGCTCAGCGAAATTGAATTCCCCGTGAAGATGCGGGGTACCCGCGGTCAGACGGAAAGACCCTATGAACCTTTACTGCAGCTTTGCAGTGGCATCAGAGACATTCTGTGTAGGATAGGTGGGAGGCTTAGAACCCGGGGCGCCAGTTCCGGTGGAGCCATCCTTGAAATACCACCCTGACTGTTTCTGATGTCTAACCGAGACCAGTAAGCCTGGTCCGGGACCCTGCATGGTGGGCAGTTTGACTGGGGCGGTCGCCTCCCAAAGTGTAACGGAGGCGCGCGATGGTGGGCTCAGGTCGGTCGGACATCGACTGTTGAGTGCAATGGCATAAGCCCGCCTGACTGTGAGAGTGACAGCTCGATCAGAGACGAAAGTCGGCCATAGTGATCCGGTGGTCCCGCGTGGAAGGGCCATCGCTCAACGGATAAAAGGTACTCTAGGGATAACAGGCTGATCTCCCCCAAGAGTCCACATCGACGGGGAGGTTTGGCACCTCGATGTCGGCTCATCACATCCTGGGGCTGGAGCAGGTCCCAAGGGTTCGGCTGTTCGCCGATTAAAGTGGTACGTGAGCTGGGTTTAGAACGTCGTGAGACAGTTCGGTCCCTATCTGCCGTGGGTGTTGGAGACTTGAGAGGATTTGTCCCTAGTACGAGAGGACCGGGATGAACAGACCTCTGGTGCACCGGTTGTCGCGCCAGCGGCACAGCCGGGTAGCTAAGTCTGGACGGGATAATCGCTGAAAGCATCTAAGCGAGAAACCCACCTCAAAACCAGGTCTCCCCGAGGGCCGTGATAGACCATCACGTCGATAGGCCAGATGTGAAAGCGCAGTAATGCGTGCAGCTAACTGGTCCTAATCGCCCAAAAGGCTCACTCACACAGCCCGCTTAAACGCAGGCAACACACATGCACAGCAATCATCCACTCAACACTCAATACACACTCCTCAGCACCAACCTCTCACGCCCACTACACCCCATCAGGGTGGACTGGACGACCTGGTGGCCATGGCGGGGATAGCTCCACCCGATCCCATCCCGAACTCGGCCGTGAAATGCCCCAGCGCCTATGATACTGCGTCTCAAGACGCGGGAAAGTCGGTCGCCGCCAGGTCTTCCAATCCACCTACACCACCGCGGGGTGGAGCAGCCCGGTAGCTCGTCAGGCTCATAACCTGAAGGCCGCAGGTTCAAATCCTGCCCCCGCAACCAACGATACTTGCGAATGACCATTCGCCACATTTCGCCGGGATCGTAGTGTGCGGTTCCCCGCAACCAACGATACTTGCGATACGAACGCATCAAGAACGCCACTGTCCGGATGGACCGTGGCGTTTTTCTTGTGCGCCGCGAACTGCAGGATTGCGGCCAGGTCGCCGCGCAGGATGATCGCCAGTTCGCCGTCGGCCGGCTGGAGCGTGATCTGCGAGACGAGCGTGCGCAGGCGCTCGGCCGCCTCGGTCTTCGTCTCTTCGGCCTGAAGGCTCTCGTAGAGAGACGCGATCCGTTGCTGGTAAATTTCCGCCATGTTCGGATGGAGAAGGGGAGGAGGCTCCTCGGTATTGGCAACCTTCTGTTCCAGTTCCTCCTTGCGGGCTTCGAGCACCGTCATTTTCTTCATGACCCGCTTGGAGGCCTCAATGTCATCTGAGGCAAGGATAAGATTCAGCAGTTTATCCAGCTCTCTGTCGATGCGAGGAATTTCATTCCGCATCGCTGCAAGGTCGGCACCCAGTTCCATGCGCATGCGGTTCACCTCGCGGGTGAACTCGTTGCAGAATTCCTTGAACAGTTCCGGTTCCATCAGATGCGTACGCAGACCGCTCAGGACAGATGCTTCCAGTGCGTCGCGACGGATGTTGAGCCGGTTATCGCAGGTGCCCTTGTTGCGTGCCGTCGAGCAGCCAAGAAGATCCTTCGAGATCATGCTGTAGCCACCGCCACAGCAGCCGCAGCGGATCAGTCCGGCAAAGAGATGGCGCGGACGGCGCCGCTCGCTGAGGGCTTCGTTTCCCCGTTCCGGCTGGCTGAAGGTCGTCTCGGCCTGGCGCGTCTTCACGGCGTCCCACAGATCCTGCTCGACGATCCGCAGCTCTGGCACGTCCTGAGTCACCCATTCGGATTCAGGATTCAGGCGTGAGACGCGCTTGCCGGTATCAGGATCCTTCAGATAGCGCAGCCGGTTCCAGACCAGACGCCCGACATACATTTCGTTGTTGAGGATGCCGGTGCCGCGTTCCCGATTGCCATGAATGGTGGACGGTCCCCATTCGCGTCCCTGCGGGCCTGGAACGCCGTCCCGGTTCAGTTCCATGGCGATCGTGCGCGAGGACTTGCCGCGCGTGTAATCGGTGAAGATCCGCCTGACCGTATGAGCCTCATCCTCATTGATGGTCCGGTCGCCGCGAATGCGCTCACCCTTCGCATCGAACTGGCGCACGACATCGTAGCCGTAGGAATTGCCACCGCCGGACTTGCCGTCCTCGACGCGCCCGCGCAGCCCTCGCCGGACCTTCTCAGCGAGATCCTTGAGGAACAGGGCGTTCATCGTGCCCTTGAGGCCGATATGCAGGTGTGTGACGTCGCCCTCGGAGAGGGTGATGATCCGCACGCCGGAGAAGGTCATCCGCTTGAACAGGCCGGCGATATCTTCCTGGTCGCGCGACAGTCGGTCCATGGCTTCGGCCAGTACGATGGTGAAGCGGCCGCGCGTGGCGTCCTGGATCAGTTCCTGTATGCCGGGGCGGAGCAGGGAGGCACCCGAGATCGCACGGTCGGTATAGCTGTCGACGATCGTCCAGCCCTGCTTCTCGGCGTGGAGGCGGCACAGGCGCAACTGATCCTCGATTGAGGCGTCACGCTGGTTCTCGGATGAATAGCGGGCATACAGCGCGACTTTCACAATCCCATCTCCCTAATCCTGGAGATCGCGCTGCCTCGCGGCCTCCACTTCAGCGTTGACGAAATCCCGTGCGGCCTGACGGGCCAGAAGCCGGACCAGACTGACCAGCCGCGGATCGGCGCCAGTACGTAACGGTGTCACGTTGGCGTCCGGGGCGTCGAGAACAAGCCGCAGCCTGCCCGCTATCGTATCGCGTTGGCGTGCCATCTTCCCGTCCTTTCTGCATGGACCTCTGGTTAGTTCTTACGGCACTGTGGATGTCGGACGGGATATGCGTGAACAGAAAAATGCGTGGAAACAAATGGATGGATCGTAAGAAGAGGGCTTTGGGATAGTCGCGAACACGCGCGGCTATCGCTGTCGGCACTATCACAAATTGGTGATGTTGCGACTATAATAGTCGCAATTTGTCGTGGTGCGTGTCGACTCGCAGATCGATTGGCGCAGAAAGAGCTTCCGTAAAGTCGTGTTCGTGCCATTCCGCGGATGCGATCTGGTCTCCGGTGGGGTTGGGAGAGAGGAAGAGGGAAGTGGGGTTTTCGTGACGGACTCAGGGGTGGGAGAGAGGCTTCCGCCCGTCCGTCACGGAGTGTCCCGCCATGGCGAGCGCCATCCAGAAAATCGCTCTCAATGCATCTCGTGATATCCCTTTCAACAAGCTGGTGCTGTCGCAGGCCAACGTGCGGCGTGTGAAGGCCGGCCTGTCGATCGAGGAACTGGCCCGCGATATCGAACGTCGCGGGTTGCTCCAGAGCCTGAACGTCCGGCCCGTCCTGAACGGGGAGGGGACGGAAACCGGGTCTTACGAAGTGCCGGCCGGCGGCCGACGCTTCCGCGCCCTCGAACTGCTGGTGAAGCAGAAGAAACTGGTGAAGACGGCCCCGGTGCCCTGCGTCGTGCGCGAGGCCGGATCGGCCATTCTCGCCGAGGATGATTCCCTGGCCGAGAACGTGCAGCGCGTGGCGCTGCATCCGCTGGACCAGTTTCGTGCCTTTCGCGACATGCTGGAGAAGGGCATGTCCGAGGACGAGATCGCCGCCGCGTTCTTCGTCATGCCGGCTGCGGTGAAACAGCGGCTGCGCCTCATGACCGTTTCGGACAAGCTGCTCGATATTTACGAGCAGGCTGGCATGAAGTTGGACCAGTTGATGGCCTTCTCGATCAGCGATGACCATGCCCGTCAGGAACAGGTCTGGGAGATTATTGCCCAGAGCCATAACCGTGAACCCTATGTCATCCGCCGCATGCTGACGGAAAAAACCGTGCGTGCATCGGATCGCCGCGTGCGCTTCGTCGGGCTGGATGTCTATGTTGCGGCTGGCGGCCCCATCATGCGTGACCTGTTCGAAGCCGACGATGGCGGCTGGCTGCAGGATCCGACCCTGCTTGATCGACTGGTCATGGAAAAGCTGGCGGCAGCGGCCGAGGAGATCCGCGCCGAAGGCTGGAAGTGGGTTGAGACGGCTCTGTCCTTTCCCTGGGGGCACACACGGGACTTCGTGGAGATCGAGGGCGCGCCGGTTGTGCTCTCGGAAGAGGAAGCCGCGCGTCTGACCGCGCTGCACAGCGAGCAGGAAACCATCGAGGCGGAATATGCCCAGGCTGATGAGTTCCCGGAAGAAATCGATATCCGGCTGGGCGAAATCGAGCAGGCCATCGAGGCGCTGGAAGAGCGCCCTGCGTCTTTCGATCCGGTGGATATGGCGCGGGCTGGTGTCTTCGTCAGCCTGGATACTGACGGCACGCTGCTGGTCGAGCGGAGTTTCGTCCGGCCGGAAGATATGCTGGTCGAACCTGAAGTCGATCACGACGAATCCGACGGATATGACGACGCCATTGATCATCGCGGCGATGGCGACGATGCCGAAGGGGACGGGAGGAAAGGAGTACCCGACGCCGAGCCCGAGGAAGAAGATGGACTGAAGCCGCTTTCCGATCGCCTGCTGACGGAACTGACGGCCTGGCGCACGCTGGCCTTGCGTGACGCTTTCGCGGCCAATCCGCATGTCGCGCTGACCGAACTGCTCCACACGCTGGTGCGCGATCTCTACTGGCAGGTTTCGGGCGCGGATTGCCTGGAAGCCTATGTCCGGGAAATCCCGCTGCAGGTCCATTCCCCAGACATGCCGGGCAGCCTGCCGGCCCATGCGCTGCGCCAGCGCAACGAGGGCTGGAAGCACGATCTGCCGGAGGACGAGGATGCACTCTGGCAGTGGCTCGATGGGTTGGACGATACCAGTCGCCTAGCCCTGCTGGCGCATTGCCTGTCCTTCGGGGTCAATGCGCTGCATGAATCGTCCCATGGTCCGTCTCTGGCGCGTAGCATCAGGGAGCGGCTGGCCCGCGCCGACCGTCTCGCCACTGCGCTCCGGCTCGACCTGGTCGACGCAGGCTGGCAGGCGACGGTGGAGAACTATTTCGGTCGCGTCACCAAGGCCCGTATCCTCGAAGCCGTGCGTGAGGCGTGGGGCGACGAGGCCGCCGACCGCATCGCACATCTGAAGAAGGCCGACATGGCACAGGCGGCCGAAAGGCTGCTTGAGGGCTCCGGCTGGCTGCCCGAAGCATTACGCACGAAAGGACTGTCCGCGCAGATGAAAACTGACGAAGCCCCCGATTACTCAGCAGACGGGCCTGCCGCGGTTGCTGCGGAATAGCATTTCCCTGAATGAAAATGGCGGCTTCCGGTCTCCGGGAGCCGCTTTTTTAATGCTGTCATGCTACTCGGCAGCCCTTCCGCTTTCGCCTCAACTTGGTCATAAAAAATCCAACGAATTGAGCCGAAAAGCGGACATGACCAGAGCAAACTGCTTTTGTCACTCAAGCCGACATAGGAATGTCTCATGTTCGGCGATGGGTGACCCACAAGCGTCATTTGGGCCTTGCAGGGGCAGCGCCCTCAGCGGATTACACAATCTCTCGAGAGTTGTTTTAGGCCGAAACGCGATATCCACACTCTTCCCATCCCATTTTATGTTATAATCCGCTCTGGAATAGGAGAAAATGCCTGTGATAAAGTTCTTGACAGAAACGAACGCAGAAAATGAGCAGTGAGTAATATGTTTCCTATTTTCTTTTCCGTCTCGTCGACAGATATTGCCTTTGCAGAAGAAGTTTCTAAGAAATTACCAGATGACTGGATTTATCTGTATTCAAAAACAGGGGAAGAGGGCGCGCACATGTGGGATGAGATTTCCCACAAAGAATTGCCGCAATCGCAAATTTTTATAATTTTCTGGTCTAAGAGTTACATAGCAGCAACAGGCTGTGTGCGCGAAATTTTACAGGCGAAAGATTTAGTTCAAAAGGCCTCGCTTAAACCACTTGTCCTACGATTGGATGATACCCCGATCACGTGGCAAGATGACCACGAAGAAGATGGAAAGCCCGTTTTCGAAGCTCTCGGAACCATGCTCCAATACAGGACGTCTTCGCCGAAGGTCACGGTCCAACAGGCGATCGACCTCGTTGAGCGTGTGGCTGAGCCTATTCTTCGGTCAGATCATCCGCGAATGCCGCGACATGATTTACAGCAGACCTTGAGCAGAGTTGTTAAGAAAGATCGATTTACCTATTACCCTGCCACATGGGTTTCAGGATTCAATGGCGTCGGACGAGAAACCCTGATCAGAGACTTCAGTCGCAGCTTCACGCCAAACGGGCGTGGATTTGTCATTGAAGTCAACGAAGCATCCTTGCCAAAACAGACATGGCTACGCATCGAAAGCCAAGCCTTTGGAGCTGACCATGAGCGTCTGAAACAGTTGAACGATTCGGTTGTCATTGATGAAATAAAGGCGGTGGCGGACACGATCGAGCGAGTTTTCGCTGCCGGAGACTATGTCATCTTGCGGCACAGTCGTATCGTTGAGGATCGAGTTGATTTGCCTGGGTGGCTGGACGATGTCGTGAATGCGTTGTCGCCAGCAACCCGTCCTAAACTCTTCATTATTTCGCAAATACCGCTGCTCGCAGAGCGCCGGGCCCGTTGTCGAGTATCGATCTCAGCTCAACGGGTTCCAGCTATTGAAGAACATCAATTGACTGAGTTTTGCTATCAACTGATCGGATATTTCGACAAGAACCCAGGGCGATGGGACGACGAGGAAATACAGAGTATCGTCCACGCATCGGGAGGATCTGTTGGATTTCTCGTTTCTCTCGTTCGTGCGGCCTCTGGGATGGAGGACTTCGATCAAATAGACAAATTAGTAGCAGCCGACAGCCACAATATGGCTGCTTCGATCACGACTTACGTACGCTGGGCCTTCTCGCAATTACGTGACTTTGAGGATGAGCAGCGGACACTTCTGTTTTTGAACGATGTGTCCCCTTGTGACATCATCGACCTTGAAAAAGCGATTTCTCCAAAAAGATCAATGTTTCGGGTTCTGGGAAAACTACTGGAACTTGGGCTGATAGAGCGGGAAAGCGAAAGTCTTTACCGCTTAACGCCATTGCTAGCTAATCGGCTAAATAGAGACCTGATCCGACCCAGTTTGCTCGTCTGGCAACGCGAGGCACTCGTCGGGTTTCTTAAGGAGCCGATCGAAATCTATGATAATGAGAACAGTTACCTGCGAATCGAGTCGCGGATTCAGGCGTCACTCCTAGCGCAAACCGATGAACTGCCGAATGGCGTTGCTAACTTTGTTTCCGCAGCCCATTGGTTTCAAGCGGGAATACGCTTGTATCATGCACGGCATCGGGAATCTGCATATAGGTTGCTGAAAAAGGCGTATTTGAAACGCGCCGAGTTCGTTACTGCGTCTCGAGTAGAATTGATCCGCTATTTTTGCCTTAGCGCAACCCGGAACAGAAAGTACGAGGATGCGGAGAAATGCATAATTTTACTAGACAATGTGCACCAGACTAGGGGCATGGCTTCTTTTTTGCGGGCCGATATGTTCGAATATAAGGGAAATTTTCCGCAAGCGGTTAAAGAGTACAAGCGCTCTATTCAGATTAATGAAGGCAAGGACCACCGGCTTGAGCGGACTTACCGACCGCTCATACGGTGTCTCTTGGCCTTGTCACACCCAGATTTCGTTGAGACGAAAAACTACGCCATCAAATGGCTTAAATTACGTCAGACTATTTTTAGTCTGAAGGCGCTTCCGCGCGTCTATTTGCACTGGAAGTATCGTGACCCGTCCAGCGCTCCGGCGGACATCAATCGGCTCTATAGCAATGCGCTGGCCGACCTCGAACGCGACCCCGGCGTTGGGAGCGCTCATTTCGAATTGAAGGCCGAAGAAGCCGAGTTTTCGGGTGATTTTGATGGTGCCGTGGATTACATGGAAAAAGCCATTGAAACAGATCCCCGTTTCGAATTG
Organism: Nguyenibacter vanlangensis; assembly: GCF_038719015.1. Taxonomy (NCBI): domain Bacteria; kingdom Pseudomonadati; phylum Pseudomonadota; class Alphaproteobacteria; order Acetobacterales; family Acetobacteraceae; genus Nguyenibacter; species Nguyenibacter vanlangensis. Next base: position 2,012,838 of record NZ_CP152276.1, on the reverse strand, counting down.
CGCAGCGAGCGCTGGCGGTTGATGGCAAAATCTGGTGTCTTGGAGCTCGCGAATCGGGCAATTGACGAGCTTGAGGCAGCACGAAATGACTCTAAATATAGAGACAACTGGCTGCCGTTTTTGCCAGCTCTTGCGGAAATCTATGCTATTGCGTTGAAAATAACGAAACAGTCATATGGTGCGTTAAACACATTTTCCCCCCAACTTTCGAGCGACGAAATCGGACACATCATAGCCCGCGTGAAGCGGTTGTCGTTGCCCGCCCGATGAAGTCCGTTGGCCAACAGCAGTCACAACTCTTCAGGATTAATGCCGGCTATTGGAAGCCAGCCCCAGTCCTTGGAACACCCGCCATGGGCGCCCAGCGGTCTCCACACGCAACAAAACGAACGGCAGAAATATCGCCTGAGCACTCCAAACCGGACCTTCTTGTTACCCCCCATTGCAGTCGTGATTTCCGGTAGGTGACGGGGACGCCGTGTTCCGGGATGAGGGGCTGGGTGTTTCTGCGGTTGGATGGGATCCCGCGTGGGAAGTGGTGATTAGAGGGAGAGGGTCGCTTCGCCTCTGGTGCCGAATAACCGGCAAGAGAGGAGAGTTCCCATGTCCGCTTCCATTCTGTCTTCCGCCCGCACGGGCTTCCGGATTGATCCCTCCCGTGGCGAACGCAGCGCCCGCGTATCGTCCGAGTGGTTCTCGCGCCCCGATGACGAGCGTTACCTGTCGCTGTCCGACCTGCATGCCGCCACGCTGGCGCGTGCGGATCGGGCCACGGCCCGCACGGTGGAAAGCCGCGCCATCCGTGTGGCAGCATCCCGCGACAATGCCGAGCGCCTGACCCTGACGGTGCCAGGACAGAATGACCCGATTTCTCCCACACACTGGTCCTTTGGCCAGATGTGCAGTCTTGTCGGTGCGCCATCATCGTACCTGCGCAATCTTCCGGCCCCACTGGCAGCGATCAACCTGCAGCACGGGCTGCTGTCGCACCGGGCCGAGCTGGTGAAAACACTGGAGACCGAAGACGGCCGCGTCGAACTGCGCGCCGTGACCGGCCCCGATTACGGCCGCATCTGGGACCATGAGCTGGTCGGCGCGGTGCGCAAGATCGCCGGTGACGGCACAGGCGATACCAACTGGAAGGTACCGGGTGTGATCGACTGGGCGACCATGACTCACAATCCCTATGTCGACATCACCAAGGAAACCACGACGCTTTACGCATCGGATCGCGATGTCTTCCTGTTTCTGGTCGATGATACGCATCCGATCGAGGCGGGCCGCCTGCCCAACGGCGATCCCGATCTCTATTTCCGGGGCTTCTACGCCTGGAACAGCGAGGTCGGTAGCAAGAGCCTCGGCATTGCCTCCTTCTACCTGCGCGGGGTGTGTCAAAACCGCCTTTTGTGGGGCGTCGAAAATTTCGAACAGATCACGATCCGGCATAGCAAGTTTGCAGCATCCCGTTTCGTGCATCAGGCGACACCAGCACTACGGAATTTCGCCACGGCCAGCCCGGCCTCGTTCGTCTCCGGCATTCAGGCATCACGTCGGGCGCTGGTCGCGAAAACTGACGAAGACCGCGAAAGTTTCCTGCGTCGTCGTGGGTTCTCCAAACCGGAAACAACCAGGATCATCGAAACAGTGCTGAACGAGGAGGGACGCAAGCCCGAGAGCGTGTTCGATTTCGTGCAGGGCATTACCGCACTGGCGCGGACGAAAGCCAATCAGGATACGCGGCTCGATCTGGAAGAGAAGGCCCGCAGGCTGATGGAGCGTGCTTCCTGAAAGCCGCTTTTCTGTCTTTCCGTAAAGACGTTTTTACGAGCCCGGCCCCTGCGCCGGGCTTTTTCGTTTCGGGAGTTCTTCTGATGGCTGATTTCTTCACGCATTTTTCCTGCGTGCTCGATGTGGGCACGGTGGAAAACGCTGCCAAGGCGCTCGACCTCTACAATGAATTCATCGACGAACTTGCGGCGGAAGACCCGCCCTCTGACGGCTTCATTCTGTCGATCGTGCCCGAATATGGCGGCACGAAACTCTGGATGCACGACGAGACAACCGGCGATCCGCAGCAGGTGGTGGAATTCGTGCTGCGCTGTGCGCGAACATTTCGGTTGCGGGGCCGGTGGGGGTTCCAGTGGGCCAATACGGCCTCCCGTCCCAGGATCGGCGCCTTCAGCGGTGGCGCGCATCTGCTTGACCTTGGCCGGCGCAAAACGATTTCATGGATGACCACCGATCACTGGTTGTCGAACGCCCTCGACGGAGGCGATCCCGACACAGGAGGGCAGGGCGATGACCTCGCATGATGCAGGCGATCTCGCGCGTCGTCTGGCGGAGAATGCGGAGGCGGTATGCCGGCGGTATCTTTCCGCCGGTCGCCGTCACGGCAATTACTGGCTGGTCGGTGACGTGCGGAATGCGCCCGGCCGGTCGCTGTTCGTCCGGCTCCACGACACCGCCAACGGCAGGGCGGGCAAATGGACTGACGCACAGTCCGGCGAGCATGGCGATCTGCTCGACGTGATCCGCGAAAGTCTCGGCCTGGTGGATTTTCGTGACGTGGCGGAAGAGGCGCGCGCCTTCCTCAGCCTGCCGCATCCTGATCCGGTACCGGCGTCACAGGATCGGCCTGTCCGTGAGCGTGGCTCCGCCAGTTCGTCCGAAGCCGCACGCCGGCTCTGGGCCATGTCCGGGCCGATCGCGGGCACGTCCGTAGAAGCGTATCTCCGCAGACGCGACATTACGCTTTTGCACGGAGCCGGAGCCCTGCGCTTCCATCCGCGCTGCTTTTACCGCCCGGACGAGGACAGTCCGACCGAGACCTGGCCTGCCATGATCGCCGCCGTCACTGACCTCGACGGCACTCTGACCGGCGTGCATCGCACCTGGCTGGCGGCGGACGGTCGTGGCAAGGCGCCGGTCGATCATCCGCGCCGCGCCTTGGGCGGGCTGCTCGGCCATGCCGTGCGTTTCGGGGTGGCATCCGATGTGCTGACCGCTGGCGAGGGGATCGAGACGGTGCTTTCGCTGCGGCAGGTTCTGCCCGATCTGCCATTGGCCGCCTGCCTGTCCTCCGCGCATCTCGCCGCCCTGATCTTTCCGCCGCTGCTGCGCCGTCTCTACGTGTTGCGCGATGACGACCCGGCCGGGGACCAGGCGCTGGCGACGCTGCACGCCCGCGCGGATGACGCCGGGATCGAGCTGATCGGTCTGTCGCCGCGGCTGGGCGATTTCAACGATGATCTCCGTGCCCTTGGACGTGGCGCGCTGCGAGCGATCCTGCATCCGCAACTCGCGCCATCGGACGTGGCACGGTTTCTGGAGGCCGCCGGCACTTGAGCGGGCCGGAAAGAAGGGCGGGCGGTTTCCGTCTTCTGTCAGCGGTTCTGTCGTGCCTCCCGTCCGGCAGGTCCGCGCCCCGGCCTTTCTGGTGGGGAGCGGGCGTCAGCCGGGCCGGGCCTGCAATGGCGGGAGCCGGCCATTTTCCGTCGCGCCCCCGGGGGGCGCTTTACATCGCGAGGCAAAATAGCCGTCCCCCTGCCATCCTTCGCTGTGCTGCGGCCGCGCGCGAGCGCGCGGTTCCGGCCCGTCCCTGGTCTGCCGCTATCCGCCCCCGGAAAGGCCGCGAAGGGCGCGGCCGGAGACCTGGGAGGACCGCATCATGACCCGCACCGACGATATCGAACCGCCGCACGCCGCTTCATCCACCGCCCATGTGCTGGCTGAACTCCAGATGTATGGCTACCGTCCCTTCGAGGACGAGCCGGATCCGAGGCCGCTGCCCGAAGCGCCGCGTATCGGGGGTGCGGTCGCCGACATCTTCGACGCCATCGCGGCGACCCTGACCGACACGCGGCTGGAACCCGACCTCGAAACCCTGCTCTGGTCCACTGTCAACATCTTCCATCGCATGGTCGGCCAGGTCGAACGGGAGCTGGACCGCAACGAAGTGGCGCAAAAACGCAGTCAGCAGGAGCAGGATGGCAGCGAGATCCGCTCGGTGGAACTGGAGCGCCTCATCGCCGAGGGGCTGACCCTGATCGAGCGCCGCAACGCCTACGAGATTTTCCGCGACGAGGCGCAGGAGCAGTTCGAACGCCTCACCATGTCAGTATGGCGCCCGAAGACCGGTTCGCTGGTGTCACGCCGCACCATGACGGCCTCCATGATCGACAGCCGCGACTTTCTCAACGCCCGACGCCGCGCCGAGGGCGAATTGCTGGTCCCGCCCGGTCCCAAGGTGGTCGTGACCGGTGGCCTCGACTTCGAGGACCATATCCTGATCTGGGACCGGCTCGACAAGGTGCGGGCCAGGCATCCCGACATGGTGCTGCTCCACGGTGGCTCGCCCAGAGGGGCCGAATTCATTGCCTCACGCTGGGCCGATCATCGCGAGGTCGTGCAGATCGCCTTCAAGCCGGACTGGACCAGGCATGCCAAGGCAGCGCCCTTCCGCCGTAACGATGCGCTGCTCGACACCATGCCGATCGGCGTCATTGTCTTTCCTGGAACCGGCATTCAGGAGAATCTGGCCGACAAGGCAAAGCGCCTCGGTATCCCGGTGCTGCGGTTCGGAGGCGGCGCGTGACAGGCTGTGTGGAAACCGTGCCGAGAAATCGGCACGGGTCTCGCGACCCGCATACGCAACGTCCTTGACTTGGTGAGGGGTTGCCGGTTTGCTTGGGACCATGTTTGGACCTCCCAATGCTGTGCAAATCAGAATCTCGATCGACGAAATTGAACCAGCCGTCTGGCGACGTCTCGTCGTGCCGAGTGAATGGAACCTTGAGCAGCTTCACCTCGCGATCCAGGCGGCCTTTAACTGGTGGAATTATCATCTCCACGAGTTCGAGATCGGGGGACTGCGTTACGGAGATGCCATTGAAGCCGCGGAAGGATCGGTCATCGGCGATCCACAGGTCTTTGACGAACGCGAGGTCCGGCTGCGCGATTTCCGCAGCGCGGGTGCGGCGTTCACATACCTCTATGATTTTGGCGATGACTGGCATCATACCGTGGAGATCGAAGAGCTGCTCTTCCTCGAAAGCGCTCCCCGGCACGCGACCTGCGTTGACGGCGCGCGTGCTCGTCCGCCCGAGGACGTCGGCGGCATTTCAGGCTATGAGCGGTTTCTGGAGGTACTCGGCGACCCCAAGGATCCCGAGCATCGGGAAACCAAGCTCTGGTGCGGCAGTCATTTCGATCCCGAGTGGTTCGACCTCGCGATCGTCGACAAAGATGTCCGAAGCGCATTGAAGCCGAATGTGAAGAGAAGGCTTCATCAGCCGAAGCCGAAAAAGCCCAAGTCGTAGATATCACCAATAAGCCGGGCGTGTTTTGACGTAGAGGTCAATGTTATCGATCGGGATCGGCTGCCGGATGTGCTACGATCCATGATCGGATAGCAGTATTGGACGCGTCATGTCTTATCTTGTGGGCACTGAAAGACAGCAGCCGAGCTTTCTTCCCCCGATCATCGACGAGTATGTCGCGCGGGATGCCCCCGTTCGTATTGTCGACGCTTTCGTCGATACGCTGGACTTCCGGGCGCTGGGCTTCGAGCGCTTTGCACCGGCTGCCACGGGCCGTCCCGGATACGATCCGCGCGATCTCCTGAAGCTGTATGTCTACGGATATTTGAACGAAGTCCGTTCATCCCGGCGCCTGGAACGCGAATGCCGGCGCAACGTGGAACTCATGTGGCTGGTACGGCGCCTGGTTCCGGACCACAAAACGATTGCCGACTTTCGAAGGGACAACGGCGCTGCGATTGTCGGAGCGTGCCGGGCCTTCGTTCTGTTCTGCCGCGACCAAGGCTTGTTCGCAGCCAAGCTGGTCTCGATCGACGGAGCGAAGTTCCGTGCAGCCGCCAGTCAGAACCGGGTCCTCGACCGGCAGAGGATTGAGGAGGAGACCGCGAAGGTCGAGGCGGGGATCGCTTCATATCTCACCACGCTCGACCAGGAGGACGACACCGAAGTCGCGACCGATGACGGTTCGGCCGTCGATGCTTTGGAAGCATTGAAGAACCGTAAAGCGGAACTCGAGCGTTTGGCTTCATGTCTTGATCGGGACGATCGCAAGCTGGTGGTCGATGGCGAACCGGAGGCGCGACCGATGGGCTTCGGAGCAGGCGGAAAGCCGCCATCCTACAATGTGCAGATCGCCGTGGACGCCGACACCGGGATCGTCATCCATCACGCCGTTACCGACGAGGTGAATGATCTGCGCATGCTTCACCCTATGTCGATGGCGGTGAAGGAGGTGCTTGAGCGACAGGAACTGACGGTTGTGGCCGACACCGGCTACTCCAACGGCAATGCTGCGGCAGCTTGCGAGAATGACAACATCGTGGCTTGCGTGCCGGTTAAGCGCTCCGTGAACAACCGGGGAGATGGAGGCTGGTTCTCTCGTTCGGACTTCGTGTACGACGAGGAGATGGATCAGTTTACGTGCCCTGCCGGGCGTGTTCTTTCGCGAAAAAGTCGGGTGACGCGTCATAGTATCTTCTACGCGGCCCGAAACTGCCTCGGGTGCGATCTAAAATCCCGGTGTACGACGGCACGGAATCGATCCGTGACCCGCCACGTCCACGAGGATGCATTGGAACGCATGGTTGCCCGTGTCGCGGCATCACCCGACTTGATGCGCCAGCGGCGGTGTTCGGTGGAACATCCGTTCGGCACCATAAAGAGGATGATGAGCGGCCGTTTCCTGACTAGGGGCATGGCAGGAACCCGCACCGAGATGGCGTTATCGGTGCTGGCGTTCAACATGATCCGCAGCGTCAACCTGCAAACCGCCTCGAGTTGAGGCGAACGAACCTTTGCTCTGGCCAATCAGGTCAAGCAACACGGCAGCGCGCTGCTACCGTGCCGATTTCTCCGCACAGTTTCCACACAGCCTGGTGAGCGCCGTCGTCAGTCCGGGTTGCCCGTGACCGCGATCCGCGCGGCACGGGCATAGAAGACCAGTTCGGTATCGCCGGGCACCAGAAGATCGAGCAGGCCCTTCATGTCCTGCATGTCCGAATGGGACTGAAATGGCCCCGGCTGCCGCTCGATCGCCAGCACTGCAATGGCGAGCGCCTTTTTGACCAGATGCAGCTCGCGTCCCGTAATTTCCGCCATGATGTCCTCTCCCTGAGAGACGATAACGATGCACGTCCGCGTGCCGGACGCCAGTACGATTCTCGTTCCGTCGACACATCGTTTTCGTTATGATGCGGGTTGCGCCGTGGTGGTGGTGGCAGGCGCGACCGTCAGATCATGTCATCTCTACGGGAGCCGCCACCATGGTGATCTTCGCACCTTTCCTGATCGTCGCCGGCATCGGATTTTTCTGCTGGCTCATGTTCACGCTCGCGGTCTTCGCCTTTCCGTTTGCCGGCGGGCTGTATGCCGGGCTCTGGGCGTTCCATACCGGCGCCGGAGTAATCGGCGCCCTGATCGTCGGCGTCATGGCGGGCATTGCGACTTTCACGGTCGGCCAGATTGCACTTGCCTGCGCACCGTGGCTCTGGCTGCGAGGGCTGATCGTCCTGCTCTATACGGTGCCCGCCATCATTGCCGGCTTTAGCGCCACGCACGGCCTCGCCCAGATGATGATGCCGTCCGCAATTTGGCAGCTCTTCTTTTCGGTGATCGGCGCCATCGCGGTCGGCATCACCGCGTTCGTCCGCTTTACCGGCATGGCCCCGCCCGAACCGGCTGGCGGGAGCATCGCGTGGGTCTGACCGCCTATGCGGTAGTCGGCGGGCAGGCATGGATCAGGCATCTGCCTGTCTTTCCACGTCATCGAGAGGCGGGGAGCGATGGGCAGCGAAGCGCGGATGCGACGCGCTGTTCCTGATACGGCTCGCCTGTTGGAGAATCCGGACGGACGCTCTGATTGCCCGGAGGCCGATCGCAACGGGGAAAGTCGGGCTTGTCCGGCGAGGCGCTTTCCCAGAACGGGCCGTGTGCAGGGGTGGAAAGCAGGCATGACGAAGCCGTCCCCTTCGTAGCCGACACTTGCGTGGCGTGCGGGTCGCCATAGTTCTCCGTGACGTGTGCTCTGTCGGGCCGCGCACGCATATGGCCTCTGAAAATGGCTGATCTAGCCGGAGGGCGGCTTCGCCTCGATCGGCTATGGCGCAACAGCGGGCCATAATTTTCTTCCCCTGACGGCTGCGCCGTCATTCCTCGCGCATCAAGAAAATTCCGTCCCGCCGTCCTCCGCTGCGCTTCGGTCCCTGCGGGATGCGCCGCCGCTCGCCTCCGTCTGTCCGATCGCCATCGAGGCCGCAATGGTGCGGGCTCGGTAACAGAGATCACGGAGCAGTATCATGGCCACCATCGGCACTTTCAAGAAAGTCGGCAACGGGTATAACGGCGAGATCGTCACCCTGTCGCTCCAGACCCCCAACGTCCGTATCGCCCCCGAGACCACGCGCGCGAACGACAATGCCCCCAGCCACCGCGTCTTCGTCGGTCGGGTGGAGATCGGAGCGGCCTGGTCCCGGCGCTCCAACGAGGGGCGCGACTATCTGAGCCTCAAGCTCGACGATCCGAGCTTCAACGCCCCGATCTTTGCCAATCTCTTCGATGACGAGGACGGTGAGGGCTACAGTCTGATCTGGTCCCGCCCCAACGGTCGCCGCAACGGCGACTGAGGTGCCTGCGATCCCCCGCCCGGCCGGTCCGGGCGGGGCCTTCGTATGATCGATCGGGAACCGGCACGTGGGCGCCCCCATCGCGCCGTGCCCGATCCGCTGGTGTGCGGGCAAGAAAGGGGAACAGGGCTTCCCTCAGTCTTCCCATTGTACCATGCCCGGCGTGAACCGCCTCAAGGACGCGCGGTCCCCCCAATTTTGCCCGAGCCTGCCTGCCTGCCGGCCGTCTCGAACAAAATCGGCTCCCCCGCGCGCCGCTGGCGCGGTCGCCTGCGGCGATCCCTGACCCGGTTCACGCGTGCATGAGGCAACGGCCTGTCTTCGACAAACGAAAGGAGCAGGACGATGACCACGCTACACGACCACATCCAGATGCTGCGCGCCGAACTGACCAGCTTTCACCTGAGCCACCGGGAGCGCCAGCAGATCGAGCGCGAACTGAAGCAGGCATGTGCGCAATTCGCGGCGGACCGCCCCGATGAGACACCCCCCGCATAGCGCGGGGGGCTTTTCGTATGGTCGCCCAGACTTTCGGACATCCAGACGCCGGTTCCTCTTTTCCATCATCCTGAAAGAACGCTGTTGAATCTCTCCAATACGACTATTATAGTCGTATTTCTGGTGTGCATGCCCCGCGTGTCGGATGTGATCATGGATGATCACTGGCCGACAGGTACGGGCAGCGCGGGCACTCCTGAACTGGACGCAGGAACGGCTCGCCGAACAAGCCCTTGTAGCATTGACTGCGCTGAAGCGTCTCGAATCCGAGCGTGGTCTCGGCGTCCATGAGGGCACGGCCGACCAGGTCCGCCGTGCGCTGGAGGCGGCGGGCATCCTGTTCATCGAGTCCGGACAAGGACGCGGCGTCATGTTTCTTCACGAGACTTCCGGTAATGAAACGCGGCAGGCTAGGGTGCGTCGCGTTCGTTCTCCGACCTGATCGGACCCGTCATGCAGAAGCCCCCACTCGACCCGACCGTTGCCGACAACGCCCCGGAGGCGTCCTGTCTCACCGGCTATGACGAACAGCACCTGATCACGTATCTCCGCCTGCTGGACGCCGAGGCCGACGGTGCGGACTGGCGCGAGGTTGCCCGGATCGTGCTCCACCGCGACCCGGCGGCCGATCCCGAGGGCGTCCACCGCTGCTGGCACAGCCATCTGGCGCGGGCGCACTGGATGACCGAGCATGGCTACCAGCATCTCCTGCGAGGGGGCGCCCCCCACTGATACCCTGAATCGTTGCGTGATCCGCAAGACCTGTTGCAGGACCGGGGCGTAGCGGGCAGCCGGATGGTCTGGCATACTCTCGCGAGCAAGTGCTTGCCCTGTTCCCACCCGTTACGCATCGGAGACGACGCCATGAGCCGTGCCAACTGGCGGTCGGCAGGCGCGTACGAGGGCCTGCGGTCGCTCGACGCCCCTGCCTTTGCCTTGCAGTTTGTCAGCCGTAATCGCGATTTTATCCGCGAGCGGGCAGCCCTTCAGCGTGTCGCGCGGCGGGGCGCCCTGATGCAGCCGGATGCCGAGGCTTTCGCCCGGCGCTGGGGGTTGCGATTTCGAGAGTGTCCGCACGGCCCTCGATCCGCGTACCGCCCGCTGGACTGTTGCGGTATCGCCGGCCGTGATTGCGATTGTCCCCCTGCCGACAGCACTGGCTGACGCATCGTATCATCCGGTCTCCCTCGCTCGGGCAGAACTGCCGCCTGATATGGCGGGAGAAGTGCTGGTCGAGCAGGGGGAGATGATCCTGCGGCTGTACGTCCTGCCGCCTGACGGGGCTCAGCTCGGCGTGCTCCTGCCGCTCGACGCGCTGTTCGAGGTGCGTGTCCAGGCCGCCTTGCGGCTCTGGCGCGTCCTCAACGGACGCCCACCTGGTCGCGATCCGGCCAGTCTGTCATCCGATCGCATCAGCAGGCTGATCCTGGCGCTCCGTACGCTCGACGGTCTGGATAGCGGGGTTTCGCAGCGCGGGGTCGCCAGTGTTCTGTTCGGCCAGAAGGTTTCCGCACGGGACTGGCTTTCGCACGATCTGTATTTCCGCATGAAACGGCTGGTGCGTTTCGCGCGGGGGTTGACCGATGGGGGATACCATCGGCTGCTGCGTCATCCGTTTCGGGGACGATAGCGAGACGGGCTATGGCCGTGGTGGTGGGTCTTCCGGGGTCGCCCTGGCAACAATGGTCAGCGTGCCGTCGGGCAACGGTCGCTGCAAGCGCAGGGCATCGTCGATCGGTGCTGCCATCCAGCGGTCGATCTCCTCCCCGGTGGTCAGGATCACCGGCATGGCCTCGGGATGAATGGCTCCGACTTCGTGGTTCGGCTTTGTCGTAAGAAAGCCGAACAGGTCGTCCGTCGTCTCTCCATCCTTCGCCTTGCGCACGGACGTCCACCGGCACCAGATACCGGCAAAGAAAGCGAGTGGACGCGTCTCGCCGAACGCGAACCAGACCGGCGGCCGGGAACCGTCCGGCTGCGGTTCGGGCTCGGCGAAGCTGGTAAAGGGTACGACGCAGCGATGCACGACATCGAGCCACGGCCGCCAATGCGGCGACTGCGGATTGCGGATGTTGGTCACGCCCCGATCGACCGTCTTGCCGGCGAGATAGCGGGGCGGCGTCGGCATCCCCCAGCGCGCCATCATCAGCTCGCGCCCGTTCTCGCCGTTCCGCACGATCGGCGCCATCATATTTGGATAGACACCGGGCAACGGCGGCAGATTACCGGCACGGTCGACCATCACTTTCGCGAGGTCGCGGATCGCCTGCTGATTGGTCGTCATCGAAAACAAATTGCACACGCGAAGGCTCCTCAGGACCACATGCCGCGCAGCCGAGCACCCATGTCGATCCGAACGGATTTCACCGCCTCCTGCCGGGCCTGCTCCTCGGGCGCCACAGCCGACCATGAGGTCGCGTGGAACAGCGGCAGCATCTCGCGGATTATGAATCGCGTCCGCGCGGCATAGACATGCCGGTCGCCTAGGCCCTGCCCGTGGACATAGAAACGCTGCGGGACCATCAGGTCGAGGGAATCCTTCGCCCGCGTCATGGCGACATAGAGCAGGCGGCGTTCTTCCTCGATGTCGTCGCGCTCGCCGGTGGCGAGGTCCGACGGGATGCAGCCATCCACCACGTTCAGCACGAACACGTTCTTCCATTCCTGCCCCTTGGCTGAATGAATGGTCGAAAGGATCAGATAATCCTCGTCCAGTAGCGGTACGCCGGCCTGATCGGAGGTCGCATCCGGCGGGTCAAGCGTCAGCTCGGTAAGAAATTTTTCCCGTGAAGGATAGCCTCCCGCGATCTGTTCCAGCTGCACCAGATCCGCCTGCCGCATGGTCGCATCCTCGTGCAGCCGTTCCAGATGCGGCTCGTACCAGACGCGCGCGGCGGCGATCTCGCCCGGCCAGCCCGTCTTGCCGCCGCCGAGGGCCGCGACCGTTTCCACGAAACTCGGCCAGGCATCGCCGCTCCGCGCGGGCGCCTTCGTCTCCGCCAGCGCCTCGAACGGGCGATCGGTTTCACCCAGCGTATCGAGCACCCGTCGCGCGGAGGTCGGCCCCACGCCGGGTAGAAGCTGAAGCACCCGGAAGCCCGCAATCCGGTCACGCGGGTTCTGGGCAAAACGCAGCAGAGCCAGCACGTCCTTCACATGCGCGCTGTCCAGAAACTTCAGGCCGCCGAACTTCACGAACGGGATGTTCCGCCGGGTCAACTCGACTTCCAGCGTGGCGCTGTGATGCGAGGCGCGGAACAGCACCGCTTGTTCTTTCAGCGCCGTGCCGCCCTCGCGCTCCTCCAGCACCCGGCCCGCGATATAGTCCGCCTGCGCGGTGTCGTCGGCGATCGTCACCAGACGCGGACGTTCGTCGGACGCGCGTTCGGTCCAGAGATCCTTGGTGAATCGTTCATCGGCTTCCCCGATCACCGCGTTCGCGGCATCGAGGATCGGTTTCGTGGAGCGGTAGTTCCGGTCCAGCGTCACGATGCGCGCCGGCGGATCGAAGTGGGCCGGGAAGTCGAGGATGTTCCGCACCGTCGCCGCCCGGAAGGCGTAGATGCTCTGCGCGTCATCGCCCACCACCGTCAGACCGCTCCCGTCGGGTTTCATGCCGAGGAGGATGTCGGCCTGGAGCCGGTTCGTGTCCTGATACTCGTCAACGAGGATATGGTCCCACTTTCCGCCGATATCGGCGGCCAGCACCGGCTCGACCACCATCTGTGCCCAAGCCAGCAGCAGGTCGTCGTAATCCAGCACGCCCTGCGCCTGCTTGACCGCGACATACCCGCCGAAGAGCTGTTTGAGCTGCGCTTCCCATCCGGCGCACCACGGATAATGCTTCAGCAGCACATCGCCGAGTAGCGCGCCGGAGTTCGCGACACGGGAATAGATGGCGAGGCACGTCCCCTTGGCGGGGAAACGCTTCTCGGTCTTCGAGAAGCCGAGATCGTGTCGGACCAGGTTCATCAGGTCGGCGGAATCTTCGCGGTCATGGATCGAGAAGGACGGATCCATGCCGATCTGCTCCGCGTATTCCCGCAGCAGCCGGGCGCCGACGGAATGGAACGTGCCGGACCAGGCCAGCGCGTCGGCCAGTGTTGCGGCCTTGTCGCCGAGAACGGCGCGGCAGATGCGCTCCACGCGCCGTGTCATCTCGGTGCTTGCGCGCCGGGAGAAGGTCAACAGCAGGATACGGCGCGGATCAGCACCTGTGGCGATCAGGTGCGCGACCCGATGCGCCAGCGTGTTGGTCTTGCCCGACCCGGCACCTGCGATGACCAGCAGCGGAGATGCTTCGGCCGCGACTCCGGCGCCATGCGTGACGGCCTCGCGCTGGGCCGGATTGAGCCGGGCGAGCGGATCGTCAGTCGCCGTTTCGGCGGAAATCTTTGGAGTCAAATCCTTACGCCATCCTCATTCGCGATCCGCTCGCCTCTTCGCCGGGCATCCTGCCATGCCTGTCGGAATTATGCCTTGACTTTCGCCGCCGATCCAGAACAAAGCACGAACATATAATCCGGTGAGGGCGACCGAAGGCCGAGCAGAGGATCGAGATGACCACCGCGGAGAACAGAAAGCCAGCCCAGAGCAGGCCCGCCGTCGAGGCGCTTCAGGCGACGATCGCTCGGCTGGAAGGGCACAAGGCGCGCCGCCGCGCGGTGCTGCCGTTCGGCGTGAAAGAGGTCGATGCGAAGCTCCCCGGCGGCGGCTTGGCTCTAGGCGCGCTGCACGAGGTGGCGGGCGGCGGGAACGACGCCCTGAACGCGGCCGCCGCCGGGCAGTTCGCCGCCGGCATCGCCGCGCGCACAAGAGGCAAGGTGCTGTGGATCGTCACCCGCCAGGATCTGTTCGCCCCAGCCCTGAAACAGGTCGGACTGGGTGGAAGCCGGGTGATCTATGTCGAGGCCAGGGCGGACCAGGATGTCCTGGCCTGCTTCGAGGAGGGGCTGCGGCATGGCGGTCTGGGCGCCGTCGTGGCCGAGGTTGCGCGTCTCTCGATGACCGCCTCGCGTCGGCTGCAACTGGCGGCCGAGACGTCCGGCGCGCTGGGGATCGCCGTCCGCCGCTGGCGCCGGCAGACCGAGGCGGCTGATTTCGGTCAGCCGACCGCCAGTGTCACGCGCTGGCGGATTTCGGTCCTGCCGTCCGAAACCCTGCCGGTGCCCGGCGTCGGACGGGCGCGCTGGCTGCTGGAACTGATCCGGGCTCGAGCGGGAGAATCCGCCGATTTCGAAGTGGAGGCTTGCGATGGCCATGGGAAGCTCGGGTCGGGTCGTCTCTCTCTTCCTGCCGCTGTGGCCGACGGACCGGATCAGGAAAAGGCTGGGCGCCGACGCACCCGCGCCTGACGCGCCGCTGGCGCTGGTCGGGCGCGAGGGACGACGCCGCGTCGTGCTGTCGGTCGACCTCGCCGCCCGCAAGGCGGGCGTGCGCCCTGGCACGCCGGTCGCCAAGGCGCAGGCGCTTTACCCTGATCTGATCATCATGGATGCCGACCTGGAGGGCGACCGGACCGGGCTGGAGAAACTGGCGCTGTGGTTCCAGCAGCGGATCGCCCCCCTGGTGGCGGTGGACGTGCCTGACGGTCTGGTGCTGGACACGACCGGCGCCGATCATCTGCATGGCGGCGAGCCGGCCATGCTGGCGGAGATGGTGCATCGGCTGCGAGACGCCGGCATCACCGCCAGGGCTGTGGTCGCCGACACGCTGGGCGCGGCCCATGCGCTGGCGCGCTATGGCCGCGTGCGTACCCTGGTGGTGCCGGGCGGGGAGACGGCCGCCGCGATCGCGGACCTGCCGATCGAGGGCCTGCGCCTGCCGGACAGTATGATCGAGGGCCTGCGCGCGCTGGGCGTCGCGACCATCGCTCCGCTCGCCGCGATGCCGCGCGCGCCGCTGGCGCTCCGCTTCGGGCCGGACGTCGCCCGCCGGCTGGACCAGGCCTATGGTCGCATCAGTGAGGCCATTCTGCCGGTCCGGCCGGTTGACCCGGTCATGGTCAGCCGGAATTTTGCCGAGCCGATCGGGGCCGCCGAGACGATTGCCCGCTATATCGGCAAGCTGGTTCCGCCGCTCTGTCAGGGACTGGAAGAACGCGGGCAGGGAGCCCGGCGTCTCGACCTGGTGCTGCACCGCGTCGACAGCCGCATCGAGGCGATCCGCATCGCCACCGCGACGCCGGTGCGCGACGTCAAGCGCCTGGTCAGGCTGCTGTGCGAGAAGATCGAAACCATCGATCCGGGTTTCGGCATCGAGCGCATGGTCCTGACCGCTACACTGGCCGAGCCGATCGCGCCGCGCCAGAAAATCTCCTCGCTGATCGCGGAGGAGGAACCGGATGTTTCGGATCTGATCGATACCCTGGCCAATCGCGTGGGCCATCATTCCCTGTACCGCTTCGCTCCGGTGGAAAGCGATGTGCCGGAACGGTCCTTCTGTCGCGTGCCGGCGCTGGCGCCGGACGACCGGAAGGATTGGCCGGAGCACTGGCCACGTCCGACACGCCTGTTGGCGCGGCCCGAACCGGTGCAGGCCATGGCGGAACTGCCGGATCAGCCGCCGCTGTTCTTCATCTGGCGTGGCGTGCGGCGGAAGGTGAAATGCGCTGATGGGCCGGAGCGGGTGTTCGGGGAATGGTGGAAGGGCGACGCCGAACTGACCACGGTCCGCGATTATTTCCGTCTGGAGGACACATCCGGCGAGCGGTTCTGGCTCTATCGCTCGGGTGACGGGGAACATGGCGAGACCGGCTCGCAAGGCTGGTTTCTGCATGGGATCTTCGGATGAGTCGCTATGCCGAATTGCAGGTGACGAGCTATTTCTCGTTCCTGCGCGGGGCGTCATCGCCGCTCGAACTGTTCGAGCAGGCGAAGGCGCTCGGTATCGCGGCGTTGGGCATCGCCGACCGCAATTCCCTGGCCGGCATGGTGCAGGCCCATGTCGCGGCGAGGGCCACTGGCGTCCGGCTGGTCGTCGGCTGTCGCCTCGACCTCGCCGATTACCCGCCGGTGCTGGTCTATCCGACCGACCGCGCGGCCTACGGCCGCCTGTGTCGGCTGCTCAGCCTGGGCAAGAGCCGTGCCGGCAAGGCCAGATGCCATCTGCTCTGGGAAGATCTGGTGGGATGGGGCGACGGCCTGCTCGCCATCCTCGTCCCCGATGTCGCGGACGAGGCCTGCGCCCTGCATCTGCGCAAGCTGAAGGATGCGTTCCATGACCGCGCCTATATGGCGCTGACCCTGCTGCGCCGTCCCAACGACCAGATGCGGCTCTACGAATTGGCGAATCTTGCCCATCGGGCACGCGTGCCCACCGTTGTGACCAACGATGTGCTGTTCCACACCCATGACCGGCGCATCCTGCAGGATGTCGTGACCTGCATCCGGCACAACACCACCATCGATGAGGCGGGTTTCGCGCGTGAGCGCCACGCCGATCGCTATCTCAAGCCACCCCAGGAAATGGCGCGCCTGTTCGGCCGCTATCCCGAGGCGGTCGACCGCACGCTCGCGATCATGGAGCGCTGTCGCTTCAGCCTCGACGATCTCGCCTATCAATATCCCGATGAAGTTTCGGTGCCGGGCCAGACGCCGCAGCAGGCCCTTGAAGTGCTGACCTGGGAAGGGGCGCGGAGATTCTACCCCGAAGGGATTCCCGACGAGGTAACGGCCAGCCTGAATCACGAACTCGCCCTGATCGGGCGTATGAATTACGCGCCGTATTTTCTCACCGTGAACAGCATTGTCCGCTATGCCCGCAGTCAGGACATTCTCTGTCAGGGGCGTGGCTCGGCGGCCAATAGCGCGGTCTGCTACGTGTTGGGCATTACCGCCATCGATCCGGCGCGCAATTCGCTGCTGTTCGAGCGGTTCGTATCGGAGGAGCGGGGCGAGCCGCCGGATATTGACGTCGATTTCGAGCATGCGCGGCGCGAGCAGGTGATCCAGTGGGTCTATGGGCATTATGGCCGTGAGCGCGCCGCCCTGACCGCGGTGGTGATCCGATACCGTGCCAAGGGCGCGTTGAGGGATGTGGGCAAAGTGATGGGCCTGCCCGAGGATCTGATCGGCACCTTGTCCGGTCAGATCTGGGGCTGGTCGAAAAATGCCGATCCGGAGCAGTTCAGGGATACCGGTATCGACCTGTCCGATCGGCGCATCCGGCTGACGCTGGATCTGGCGTGCTGCCTGATCGGCGTGCCCCGCCATTTGTCGCAGCACCCGGGGGGCTTCGTTCTGACCCACGACAGGCTGGATGAACTGGTGCCGATCGAGCCCGCCGCGATGGAGGATCGTCAGATCATCGAATGGGACAAGGACGATATCGACGTCCTCAAATTCATGAAGGTCGATATCCTGGCGCTGGGCATGCTCACCTGCATGAAGAAGGGGCTCGACCTTCTGGCCGAGCATAAGGGGCAGTGCTTCGCGCTCGCCACCATGCCGGCCGAGGACCCGCTGACCTACGCCATGATCCGCCGGGCGGACACCATCGGCGTCTTCCAGATCGAAAGCCGGGCGCAGATGTCGATGCTGCCACGGCTGAAACCGCGCGTGTTCTACGACCTGGTGATCGAGGTCGCCATCGTCCGCCCCGGTCCGATTCAGGGGGATATGGTCCATCCCTATCTGCGCCGGCGTGAGGGAATCGAGCCGGAAGAGTATCCCACCCCGGAACTGGAAAAGGTCCTGAAAAAGACCTTGGGCATCCCGCTGTTTCAGGAACAGGCGATGCAGGTGGCCATGGTGTGTGCTGATTTCACCGCCAGCGAGGCCGATCAATTACGTCGCGCGATGGCCACCTTCAAGAACACCGGCACGATCGGCCGGTTCCAGACCAAGCTGGTCGAGGGCATGAAGGCGAACGGGTATACGGAAGAATTCGCCGAGCGAATATTCCAGCAGCTCGAAGGGTTCGGATCCTATGGATTCCCGGAGAGCCATGCAGCAAGTTTCGCGATTCTCGCTTATTCCTCCTCCTGGCTGAAATGCCATCATCCCGACGTGTTCCTCGCAGCACTCCTGAACAGCCAGCCGATGGGCTTCTACGCGCCCGCGCAACTGGTGCGCGACGCACGCGAGCATGGCGTCGAGATCCGGCCGGTCTGCGTCAACGCCTCCCGCTGGGACAGCGCGCTGGAAGGGCCGGAAACGGCGGGCGGCCGGTTCGCCGTCCGGCTCGGCATGAGCCTGGTCAAGGGTCTGGCCAACACCGACGCCGCCCGCATCGTGGCGGCGCGCGGGGCACGGGCCTTCGCATCGGTGGACGATCTCTGGCGCCGCGCCGGCGTGCCGGTCGCGGCACTCACCCATCTCGCGGAAGCCGATGCCTTCCGGCCGGCGCTCGGCCTCGCCCGGCGAGAAGCGCTATGGGCGATCAAGGCGTTGCGGGACGAGCCTTTGCCGCTGTTCGCGGCGGTCGCCCGCGAGGCCGAGGAGCCGGACGTGCTGCTCCAGCCGATGCGGGCCGGGGCCGAGGTCACGCGCGATTATAACCGGATCGGCCTGACGCTGCGCGATCATCCCGTCGCCTTTCTCCGCGACGATCTGCGCCAGCGGAAATTTCTTTCCTGCCGCGAAGCCCATGAGGCGCGCGACGGCAGGCGGCTGGATGCCGCAGGCCTGGTCCTGGTGCGCCAGCGCCCCGGCTCCGCCGAAGGCGTCGTGTTCCTGACTCTGGAGGACGAAAGCGGCGTCCTTAATGTTATCATCTGGAAGGATATTTTCGAAAAATATCGCCGTGTCGTCCTCGCGGGGCAGATGCTCGGCATCAAGGGGCGGCTCCAGAAGGAAGGCGAAGTCGTGCATCTGGTGGCCCTGGAGATCACCGATCTCTCCGCGTTGCTCGCCGATGTAGGCAACCGCGATTTTGACCGGGCGAGTGGCGCCGTCGCGGATCATTCTGTTGAGACGCTCTCAGTGAAATCAAGAAACTTTCATTGATTCAGTGACCGGCGGCGGGAGCCGTCACGGCCATTCTATCCGCTTGTCCAGGACCGATCTCGCCCCCCGGTGAGATCGGTCCTAGTTCCGCAAGACCCCGTTCCGCCAGGCTGATCCCCGCTGGCCGCATCTGTCCCGCGGCCCCAGACAGCGATCACGGAGCCTTCTCATGTCCGCCAATTACAGCGATCTGCCGCCGCGCTATCTGCGCACGCCCGACGCCTCGCGCTTCGTCGGACTGTCCATTCGCACCCTGGAAAAACACCGGATTTACGGCACCGGACCGCGCTATTCGAAGCTCGGCGGCCGCGTGGTCTATCGGGTCGATGAACTGCAGGCCTGGGTCGAGAGCGGGGCACGCGCCCATACCTCGGACACCACCGCCGGCACCGTGCCGGCGGCCGCGCGGCGAAGCCCGCTGATCCCGCCGACACCGGCGACCTCACGCGGGAGCCGACGCTGATGCGCACGCCCGATCGGAACCAGTCCGAGCGCGCGAAACTTGCGGTGTTCCGCGCTATCCCCGGCAAACTCGCTCCACGCGACGCGCAGGATCTGATGGCGTTCCCGTTCTTCAGCCTGTCCAAGACATCGCGGACCGTGCCGATCGATTTCCGGACGCCGGACGTCACCATTCGCGTTGAAGCGACCTGCGAATACGGCATGGCGACGATCTGGGATGCGGACGTGCTGATCTGGGCGGCGAGCCAGATCGTGGAAGCCCGCGACGCGGGTCGTTGCACCTCGCGTCTGATGGTGGCGACCCCGCATGAGATCCTGGCCTTCATCGGCCGGGGCGACAGCGCACGGGATTACCAACGGCTGGAAGCGGCTCTCGACCGGCTGCAATCCACCACGATCAAGACTTCGCTGCGCCACGCCGGTGCGGGACAGTTGCACCGCTTTTCCTGGATCAACGAATGGAAGCGGCATACCACGCAAGAGGGCCGTGCCCGCGTGGTCGAGTTGATCCTGCCGGACTGGTTTTACCAGGCCGTGCTCGATGACGCGCTGGTGCTGACCATCGACCCGGCCTATTTCCGGCTGACCGGCGGAATGGAGCGTTGGCTCTATCGGCTGGTCCGCAAGCATGGCGGCCGCCAGCGTTCAGGCTGGAAATTCGATTTCCGCGTCCTGCATCTCAAATCCGCCAGTCTGTCGCCCTATCGTCGCTTCGCGTTCGAACTCCGCGCCATCGTCCAGCGGCAGCCATTGCCCGGCTATCGCCTGGCGGTCGAGCGGACCATGGATGGCCGCGAAATCCTGACCTTTTCTCGCGACAAGTTATCCACATCCCCATGTGGACAAACTGTGAGTCCCTCCGTGCTATCGGGAACGCCCGAACCGGCGAAAGCCGTGACTTCGGGAACAGCGAAACCGTGCTTACGTGAACAGAAATCGCCGAATCGCGACATTGAATCAGTGGGTTATGACCCCCTTAACTTAGAATCTAACTTAAAAGAGTCTAACTTTAAGGATGTTGGCACCCCGCCCGATCTGTGGATAACCCCCGGAGAGGGGCGGTGATCGTGGCCTTCCTCAACCAGAAGGGCGGCGTCGGCAAGACGACGCTGGCGCTGCATCTCGCGGGCCAATGGGCTCGGGAAGGTCAGCGCGTGACGGTCATCGATGCCGACCCGCAGGGCTCGGCGCTGGACTGGTCGGCGCAGCGCGCGCGGGAAGGACTGCCCCGGCTGTTCGGTGTCATGGGGCTGGCGCGCGACACGCTGCATCACGAAGCTCCAGCACTGGCTCAGGGGGCGGATCACGTCGTCATCGACGGGCCGCCGCGCGTGGCGGCATTGCTGCGCTCGGCCCTGCTGGCCGCCGACCTGGTGCTGATCCCGGCGCAGCCCTCGCCCTTTGACGGCTGGGCCTCGGCCGAGATGCTGCGGCTGTTGGAGGAGGCGCGGCTCTTCCGTCCCGGTCTGGTCGCCCGGTTCGTGCTCAACCGTTGCGCCGCACGCACGGTCATCGCCCGTGAAACCCGGCTCGCACTCGCCGGGCATGAGCCTGCCGCTCTGGTGGCGCGGATCGGTCAGCGGGTCGCGTTCGCCGACGCCGCGCGCACCGGCCGTCTGGTGTGCGACCTGCACCCCCAAGGGATTGCCGCCCGCGAAATCGCCGCCCTGACGGCCGAGATCGGGGGGTTGGTATCATGACCCTGCTGACCGGCGACAGCGCGCTCCTGATGCCCTGGCATGGCCCCTACGACATGATTCTGGCCGACCCGCCCTATGGCGATACGTCGCTCGCCTGGGACCGGCGCGTGGTGGACTGGCCCGGCAAGGCGCTCGCTGCCCTGAAACCCAGCGGTTCGCTCTGGGTCTTCGGCTCCCTGCGGAGTTTCCTTGCCTCCAACGCGGTATTTCGGAATGCGGGCTGGAAATATGCCCAGGAACTGGTGTGGGAGAAGCAGAACGGCTCCAGCTTCCATGCCGATCGGTTCCGGCGCGTACACGAGTTGATCGTCCAGTTCTATCGCGACGATACGCCCTGGCGCGCCGTCTACAACGTGGTTCCGACCACGCCCGACGCGCGGGCACGCACGGTACGACGGAAACACCGGCCGCCCCACATGGGCCAGATCGACGCCGGCCATTACGTCAGCGAGGACGGTGGCCCGCGCCTGATGCGCTCCGTGATTCCGGTCCGCAATACCCATGGCCGCGCCATCCACCCGACCGAGAAGCCGGTGGCGTTGCTGGAGATCCTGATCCGCACGAGCTGCCCGCCGGGTGGTCTGGTGGGCGACTGGTTCGCCGGCTCTGGTGCCGTAGGCGTCGCCTGCCGGCTGACCGGCCGGCGTTATGTCGGCTGCGAGATCGATCCTGTCATGGCGCAGAAGGCGCGCGACCGTATCGCGTCCGTGCTGCCGCTCGGCGAGGGAATATCGCCATGACAGAGCGTCGTACGCTGCCCGGTTTCGCGTCCCGCCCCGCCGACCCGGAACGCTGGGTCAGGGCGCCGGACAAGCCTGCCGCCCCCAACAGTTTCACCGCTCGGCTGACCATCGACGTCACGCCGGCGCTGCGCGCCCGGCTCAAGGTCGCGGCGTTCCAGCGTGGCATCACGGTCGCCGACATGCTGCGCGCCCTGCTGGCCCGCGAGTTCCCCGATACTTCTGGAGATGTGCCATGACCGACATCCTCGCTCATGTCGAACTGACCTGGATCGAGAAGCGCATCGAGCACTGGATCCGTTTTGGTCATGCCACGCACGAGCAGATTCTCGATCGTCGTCGGCGGATACTGAGCTTTCCGCCGGACAGCGTGTTCGCGTTCCTGCGCTGGGCAGCGAACGATTACGGTACGGTGGTATCCTGCATCGACATCGTGCGCGTCACCGCTCCCGGCGAGCCCTATCAGACGGTGCCGTTCGTGCGGCCCGGTGGCGAAAGTCTGCTGCGCCAGAGCGGCTGGCCGAAGGTCCGGCTGGTGCTGGAAGCTGTCGATCGTATCGAAGCCATCGGCATCGAGCCGGTCGATGTCGCGCCCGAGCATTGGCGGCATCTGCACAATCGGATGCTCGCGGGGCAGGCGTCACGTCCCTACACACGCGACCGCCACCACGCCTGGCTGCGTCGGAGGGCGGTGTCATGACGCGCTTCGGCTGGTTCTTTGCCACGTATTTCGCAATCCTAGGTGCTGGCACGTCAGTGGTGATCCGTCCGGCACCCCGGCTGATCTGGAACGTCACCGCCAGCACACCGGTCGGCCTGTATCGCCTGCAATCGGCGCGCATCCTGCATGTCGGCGACCTGATCGCGATCAGGCCCCCGGCCGACATTGCCGCGACGCTGGAGCGCGGTGGCTATCTGCCGCTCGGCGTGCCCTTGCTCAAGCCGGTCGCGGCACTGCCGGGGCAACTGGTCTGTCGCATTGGTGCTGCCGTAACGGTCGATGGGAAGGCGTTCGGTGAGGCACTCGCCCGCGACCATCGCGGCCGTCCGCTGCCGGTCTGGCAAGGCTGCCGGCACGTCCTGCCTGGCCAGATCTTCGTCATGAACCCGGCAGTCCCGACCAGTCTCGACGGCCGCTATTTCGGCATCCTGCCGGTCGCTGCGGTGCTCGGCCGCGCGCAGCCGCTGTGGCTCATGGCGTCACCGATTTCTCCCAATCCCAAGCAGAAACGAGGCTGACATGGCCCAGATCGGTACTTTCACGCGCACGGCTGACGGCTTCGCCGGTCGCCTGCGCACGCTCGCCCTCGACGTCGAACTGACGATCGTGCCGGCAACATCGTCGGACGCCGAGCACGCGCCCGATTATCGTGTCCATCTCGGTGACGCTGACGCCGGACCGGAGATCGGTGCGGCCTGGAAACGCACCGGCGAGAAGGCGGGCACTTACCTCTCGCTCGTTCTCGATGACCCCATGCTGGCGCAGCCGATCCGCGCCAATCTGTTCCAGTCCGACCGTCAGGGGCGTGCCTTTCATCTGGTCTGGAACCGTCCGGTGAAGCGCGATGACCGGCGGTAGGAAGGTTCGCGATCTTGTCGCGAACGCGCTGGTTGCCGTGCTGGTTTCCGTGTCACCCGTTCGCATGGCGCAGGCTGATCCATACGCCGATATGATCACGGAGGCGGCCACGCGCGCGCAGATTCCGGCCTCATGGATTGCTGCCGTCCTGCATGTGGAGAGCATGGGCGACGCGCGGGCCGTGTCATCGGCGGGTGCTATGGGGCTCATGCAGGTGATGCCCGGCACATGGGCCAGCCTGCGCACGTCGCTCGGTCTCGGCGACGATCCGTTCGACCCGCACGACAACATTCTGGCGGGTGCGACCTATCTGCGCTGGATGCGGGACCGCTACGGCGAGGCCGGGTTTCTGGCCGCCTACAATGCCGGTCCCGCACGTTACGACGAACATCTCGCAACCGGCCGACCGTTGCCTGCCGAGACGCGGAACTACGTCGCATCCGTCAGTGCGCGGCTGGCTCTTCCGCTCGCCGATGACATCGCGGTCGGTGCTCTGGCTGCACCATCATGGCAGGACTCTTCCCTCTTTCCGGCCTCATTCCTGCGCATGGGCGATGCGTCCCGGTCCGTCGAAAGCGCGCACGATCCGGCACATGCATCTGGTTCCCGGCTGACCGACTGGACGGCGCTCGCACCGCAATCGACCGGGCTGTTCATCGCCTCAGGGCATGGGGAAGCACGTCGATGACCCTCGTTCCGGTCCATCGGGCGCTGGCGGGCTATGGGTGCCTTGGGGATGGGGTGCCGGGGGGAGACAGGCAACGGAGGGAAGGACGGCAAGGTAAAAGCACCGCTCCTTCGGGGGTGCATGTGGTTAGTTTGATTGGGGAATTTGTCTTCTCACCACGCACCGCCTGCGGCTGTCCGGGCATTTTTCATAATGTTTTCAACGATCCGAGCGCCGTCAGGGGCGAAACAGAGCGGAGAGCGGACCATGGCGACGCGCGATGACGGCCTGACTGTCCGGCCTGGACGCATCCAGCATGGCAATCAGGGCGCACGTCCGAAATCCTTCGTCGGCGAGGTCATGCGTGCCGCGAAGAGGGCCGGTCATATCGGCACCCGGTTCGGCGCGAAGGGCAGGGGAGGCGGTGGCGGCTCCCGCTTCGGGCGCGGGCGACGAGCAGCACTTTCCATGCGGCTGCGCAGCAATGCCCGTCGCGTCGTGGTCAAGGCGCGGGTGGTCCGTCAGCAGGGCACGCGGTTCCGGTCCGCGCCGCTCGCCCGGCACATTGCCTATCTCAGGCGGGAGGGCGTGACCCGCGACGGTGCCAGGGCCCATCTGTTCGATGCCGGGTCCGACGAAGCGGACAGCAAGGCCTTCGCTGAGCGCTGCGCTGACGACCGGCACCATTTCCGCTTCATCGTCTCGCCCGAGGACGCGGCGCGGATGGAGGATCTGAGGGGCTTCGCGCGGGAACTGATGCAGGACATGGAGCGCGACCTCGGCACGAAGCTGGACTGGGTCGGGGTGGATCACTGGAATACCGACAATCCGCACGTCCACATCCTGGTGCGCGGTATCGCTGATGACGGCAAGGATCTGGTCATCAGCCGCGCCTATATCAGTCAGGGCCTGCGCGACCGCGCCGCCGAACGGGTGACGCTGGAACTTGGCCCGCGCAGCGAGCAGGAAATCCGCACCGCCCTGGAGACGGAGATCGGTGCCGACCGCTGGACCAGCCTCGATCGCGCGTTGCAGGACATCAGCGATGAAGGGGGCGGCATCGTCGATCTCCGTCCCGGTGCAGGAGCCGAAGACCCGCAACTGCGCCGCCTGCTGGTCGGCCGGGCGACCAAGCTGGAAGGGCTTGGTCTCGCCGAACAGGTCGGGGTGGCACGCTGGACCCTCAAGCCGGGCTTGGAAACCACGCTGCGTGATCTTTCCATCCGGGGCGACATCATCAAGACCATGCACCGCGCCATGTCCGGTGGCGGGGTAGAACCCGATGTTGCGGGTTTCGCGATCCACGGCGAACGGCTGGCCGATCCCGTCATTGGCCGGCTGGTGGAGCGCGGGTTGGATGACGAGTTGAAGGGCTCGGGTTACGCGGTGATCGCCGGCACCGACGGGCGGACGCATCATGTCCGCTTCCCCGATCTGGATCTGACCGGCGATGCCAGGACCGGTGCGATCGTTGAGACCCGGAGTTGGGAGGACACGAAGGGCAAGCAGCGTCTGTCACTGGCGACGCGCTCGGATTTCACGCTGGCCGAGCAGGTGACGGCGCCCGGCGCGACCTGGCTCGACCGCCAGTTGCTCGCGAAGGATCCGGCGCTGGCCAATGCGGGCTTCGGGGCCGAGGTCCGTGAGGCGATGGCGCAGCGGATCGACCATCTCGCCTCCATGGGGCTGGCCCGGCGGCAGGTCGAGCGCGTGGTGTTTGCGCCCGACCTGATCGGCACCCTGCGCCAGCGCGATCTCGATCAGGCGGCGGTCCGGCTTGCGGCGCAGACCGGGCTGGAGCATCGGCCCGCGAAGGAAGGCGAGATCGTCTCGGGGGTCTATCGCCAGCGGGTGGCCCTGTCCTCGGGTCGGTTTGCCATGGTCGATGACGGGCTGGGCTTCCAGCTCGTGCCGTGGCGCCCGGCGCTGGAGCAGAAGCTCGGGCGACAGGTTTCCGGCGCCATGTCGCCGGGCGGGGCGGTGGATTGGAATTTTGGGCGGAAGCGCGGGCTCGGGATTTAATCTAAAGTCACTTGCTGCATCACTCAAACAGCAAGACCTGCCTGCTTTTGTTCGTCTAGTCGTATGACACCAACAAGCAGCCATTGTTCAGCTCTTCGGGAATGGGTGCCCAATGCAAAGACCATTCCATTTTGTGGGTATTGTTCATTGAAGGCCTTGCTCATTTCGGCGAGTGCTCCCTTGGCTCCTACTGCCTTTTCACGCCGGTAAAACATGGCTGCCGTTTCCCAGTCATCGCAGGTCGATTTATGGGAAGCTCCGTTAGCGTCCTTCCAATCGAAATGGAACGCGTAAGGACATGGGTCTAGGGCCGCTAAATCCTGATCTAAAAATGATGTCTGACGGGCTGCTGATTCATATGCTTGGCGTTCGTCTGCAATTTGACGTTCTGTTTTCGCCTTCCAGTGAAAACGGCTTTCTATTGGGCGAACGAGAGTAAGACTTTGTCCTTGGGACATGGCCTCAGCGGTTGATCTCGTAATAAGAGGTGCTAAAAACGCAGCCCGCTCTGTTTTTGATATGCTCTTGCCAACTTGAATCGTGTCTTCTTGTACTCTTCGACTTTCTCGTCGCCGATCATCGTTTCCGGGGGCGATCCAGTCGTATTCAATCCACTGCCACCTTTTAAATTGGCCTTCGTCCCGCAGGCGGCGAAAGTGAATGGGATACTGCCTTCGCCACTCGCCGTTTCTGGTCACGCCTGCACAACAGACTGTTTCCCCATGTCGTTGACCCACGTGAGGAAGCGCCTTAACCAGTATTAGTGCTTCCTCGCGGCCTGTTTTAGGCAAACGCGAGTAGTCTTTCCGATTGGGACTGTTTTGCAAGGCCAGCACTCACACCCAGGTTACGTATTGTCAGGGGCACGATTTTGGACAGAGCTTGGGCGACAATCGTACGATGACATGTCCGATAGTCCCGTTCGAAACATAGAAGACACGCGCCACCCTCTGCGGCGAGGATGGCTGCAGTACGCAGGTCTCTTTGTGCTGCGTCTGTTTTCATATGTTGATGAAAAACTCGTTCAAAGCGAAAATAGTCGCCGGAACGCGCCGCGAGTCTTCCTTCTTTGGGATCCCCTAAGCCGCGGAGGTGGACATAGTCGATACCAGAATTCAAGAGAGCGGAGGACAAAGCGCTTTTCGCAAATCCACGACGCCGGGAGATCGCTATCTCTCGGATATCGATGACCCGTGTTACTCCGCAGCGCGCCAGCGTTGCGAGAAAATCGTCCAAGTCTGCCGACTCGTAACCGATCGTCGCTAGAGTGGTGCTTTTTTTGCCCATGAGTAGGTTGGAATCTGGTTTGACGGTGATGTCAAGGTGTTTCGGCTGCGGTCATGCTCCCCAGTTTGTCAGAAGGTAGACCATTTGGGAAAGCAGTGACGAGCGCAGCTGGTTGGCATTGTGATGGCAAATTGTGCCATTATCTGCCATCGTGACCCAAAGGGAGAATGACGATGGCTTCCATGAATGTATCCATGCCGGATCCGATGCGTGATTGGGTGCAGCGCCGTATCGACAGCGGGCAATATGCCAGCGTCAGCGATTACGTGCGCGACCTGATCCGGCGTGACCAGACACAGGCCGAGGAAAGGCAGGCTCTGGTCGAGGCTCTGGTTCAGGGCGAATGGAGCGGTGTGAGCAAGCGGACGATCCCCGACATCCTCGCGGCGATGAAGACGGTCCACGACGCGACGGATGCCTAGCTACACGCTTTCCGGCGAAGCGGATTCCGACGTTCAGGCCATTATCGCGCTTTCGATCCGGAACTGGGGTTGGACGCGGGCCGAGCGCTATATCCTCGACCTGCATGCGGCCTTCGAGACGCTGGCGACCTATCCCGACATGGGAGCCGATATCGGTGATCTGCGGCCCGGCTATTTCCGCTTCGTCCATGACAGTCACGCCGTGTTCTATCGGAAGACGGATGAGGGGATTTTCATTGTTCGTGTCCTGCATCAGCGCCAGGAACCGAAACACTATCTCTGACGCGTGGAGTGGGAATCGCTGCGCCGGTCGGCCCTCGGTCGAGTGATCTGGCGTCCGGGGGTAGATCCGATTTTTATCCGGAACTATCCGGGAAACCCATTGTCTCAACTCAGGGATTGAAGTCAGCGGCGCCGATCTCCTTGATCGGTGATCGTCATGAATCAGACCAAGATCCTCTGGGGATCGGTGTTTTCCGTCAACACCCTGATCCTCGCTTTCACCTGGGCCGCGACGCAATGGACTGCGTGGCGGCTCGGCTTCCAGCCGCAGCTTGGCGCTTCGTGGTTCACGCTGCTCGGCTGGTCGGTCTATTATCCGCCGGAATTCTTCTGGTGGTGGTTCGCCTATGACGCCTATGCTCCGGATATCTTCACCACCGGCGGTTACATCGCGGCATCGGGCGGCATTGCCGCCGTCATCGTCGCAATTACGATGGCGGTGTGGCGTGCCCGCGAAAAGAAACGCGCCACCACCTATGGTTCGGCGCACTGGGCAGACCCGCGGGAGATCCGCCGTGCCGGGCTGCTCGCCCCCGATGGCGTGGTGCTCGGTCGCTCCGCTGATGCCTATCTTCGTCATGATGGGCCGGAGCATGTGCTGTGCTTTGCTCCCACCCGATCTGGCAAGGGCGTCGGGCTGGTGGTGCCGACGCTGCTGACCTGGCCGGGTGCCGCCATCGTCCATGACATCAAGGGCGAGAACTGGACTTTGACCGCCGGATGGCGCGTCCGCTTCGGGCCGGTGCTGCTGTTCGACCCGACTAATCTCGCCAGCGCCGCCTACAACCCGCTGCTGGAAGTCCGGCGCGGCGAGCGCGAGGTCCGCGACGTGCAGAACATCGCCGACGTGCTGGTCGATCCCGAGGGCGCCCTTGAGAAGCGGAACCATTGGGAGAAGACCAGCCACGCGCTGTTGGTCGGCACCATCCTGCATGTCCTCTACGCCGAGGAGGACAAGACCCTGGCCGGGGTCGCCAATTTCCTCTCCGACCCCAAACGGGCGATTGAGACCACATTGCGTGCCATGATGACCACGCCGCATCTTGGCAAAAAGGGCGTCCATCCCGTGGTTGCCAGTTCGGCGCGGGAACTGCTGAACAAGAGCGACAATGAACGCTCGGGCGTGCTGTCCACTGCCATGTCGTTCCTTGGCCTCTATCGCGATCCGGTCGTGGCCCATGTGACGCGCCGCTGCGACTGGCGGATCCGCGACCTCGTGGCTGGCACCCATCCGGCGACGCTCTATCTGGTGGTGCCCCCTTCGGACATCAGCCGCACCAAGCCACTGGTCCGCCTGGTGCTGAACCAGATCGGCCGCCGACTGACCGAGGAACTGGAGGCAAAGCGTCGCCATCGGTTGCTGCTGATGCTCGACGAGTTCCCGGCGCTCGGGCGGCTGGATTTCTTCGAGAGTGCGCTGGCCTTCATGGCGGGGTACGGCATCAAGAGTTTCCTGATTGGCCAGAGCCTGAACCAGATCGAGAAAGCCTACGGACAGAACAATTCGATCCTCGATAATTGTCATGTCCGGGTCAGTTTCGCGACCAACGACGAACGGACCGCCAAGCGGGTGTCCGATGCGCTTGGCACTGCGACCGAGATCCGTGACGCGAAGAACTATGCTGGGCATCGGCTGTCGCCGTGGCTCGGGCATCTGATGGTGACACGCCATGAAACCGCGCGGCCGCTATTGACACCCGGCGAGATCATGCAGCTTTCCCCTGACGAGGAACTGGTGCTGGTCTCCGGCTGTTCTCCGATCCGGGCGCGCAAGGCACGCTATTTCGAGGATGCCGAACTGGCCGCGCGTATCCTTCCGCCGCCCCGGTTCGAACCGTCGGCGTCTCCGGAGGGAACGCCGCCCATCGGACCGCAGCCGCCGGGGGATTGGGCCGACGTGGTGCAGCCGGCGACACCGGGTAACGGAGACGACGACCCCGCCAATGGCGGCATTCGCCGTGAGCCGGAACTGCAGGAACAGGAGGAAATCGCGCCCAAACCGAGGAAGCCGGTGCATGAGTTCGAGCCGCCCGACGAGGAATTGGAGGATGACGCCACACGGGCACAGACCGTGAGACGCGGGGAGCGGGCGCTTGCGCGACAGGTCTCGCTCGATCCTGCCGACCGGATGGGGCTATGACTGCCATGCGGATCAAGCACACGATCCGGCTACCCGCCGATCTCAGCGTCAGGCTCGCCGATTACGCGGCCCGCAAGAAGGTACCGCAGGCGCTGATCGTGGAAACGGCGCTGGCGTCATTTCTGTCGCCGGACGGGGCGGAGCGACTTGAAGCCGCACTGGCCCGGCGGCTGGACCGGATGACGCGGCAGCTGGAGCGGATGGAACAACGGGTCACCATCGCCAATGAATCGCTCGCCGTGTTCGTGCGGTTCTGGCTGACCAGCACGCCGCCGCTGCCGGATGCGGCTTTGGCTGCGGCGCAAAGCAAGGGGCGGGAGCGATATGACGGCTTTGTTGAAGCTGTCGGGCGACGGCTCGCACGTGGGATGACGCTGGATGACGAGGTCAGGCTGGATTTGGAGCCTATCGGCCAAGAGCAAAATTCCTAAATCGGCGGTCCATCGTCTGCCCGCAATGCTTCTATAAAGCCAGCGTCAACATAGAAGGATGGACCCTGCACCTCTACTGTCGCATCAATCGAAAAAATTTGATTGATGATGTGCCATTGTTTGAATCAGTAAACTTCTGTCAAGGAACAAGTTCCGCATCTCGCAACTCGTTTCCGCGATGAGCAGGCACCCGTGACAGGCAGCACCGTGGGTTGCCCTGTCCCCGCTGCGGCCATCCGGCTCATGGTCCGAACAAACCGGGTCATTCGAGCAGATCATCAGCCGATCGAGCGCACTTCGCAGAATGCTGGAGAATCGCGATCCGGCAGCGACGAGCCCGCCCAATGTACCTTGAGCGCCGGGCGTTGCCGTGTAGATCAAGATTCCGCATCTCACAGGAACACCGCCGTTGCCGGCGTCACTGAGTGCGTAGATGCGTTCCTTCAGAGAACTCGCGGGATATCCGCTGTCGAGCGCGATCTCGGCCATCAAGGCATGAGAGAGCGAGTGGAGCAGCGTATAGGCCGTTCCCGGATAGTTCGGGGCGCCTCCAGAGAATCTGGTACGCCAATGTCCGTAACCGCGAAGCAGACTTGCCTGGCGGCTGACGACGTCAGGGGTCTGAAGCCAGCGGTTCACCGCCTGCTCGTCAATGTGGATGAAGAGCCCTTCGCCGAATTGCTCGATGGCAGGCAACCAGTCTGCTCCCCGCGAGATCGGCGCACCGCGAACGGCCAGTTGGATGTCCTCGATGTCGCCGTCCGAACTCGTGGGTGCGGCTTCGAATCGCGTGAAGCCGTACAGGCTCGACACCTCTCTCAGGCGATGAACGGCGACGAGGTTCTTTATGGCCGAGGTGTCAACACTGACACTTGAGTCAACCCATGCCGTCCGCGGAAGAGTTTCCGCGTAGAGCTTGGCTGTCGGGTGATTTTGCCCGATTTGTTGGTGGCCACTCGCGAACACGTCGAACTCGGACATCTTGGGAGACCGGGACGCATCGGCCTGTGCTCCCGCACGAAGGCGTTCGAGGCGTTCGAAAATCTCATCGTCACTGTAAGTGCCGAGCGACGCGGATACTTTGTTGTTGAATTTCTTGGCTATAGCGACGTCCTGGGCTGACGCGACGTTCGTCAGTTCGCCTGCGAGTTCACCAACCAATCGGGTCAAATCATCCACCGCGCTCGGTAACGAGATAACCGTGTAGACTTGCGGGAAGTAGGTGTTCGTAGCTGTCCGGGTGAGAAGCTTCAGATTTTCCCCGCAGCCGTCAGGATCCCGATCCAGCAACCAGGGCCGCTCGCCCTGGCATTTCCCCAAACGCCCAGGTTGGAAGGCGTCCTGAAGCGAAAGGTTCTTACCGCAGCCGCATACGATGCTCGTGTCGGCAGGGTCCGCGCTCGTCCCTTTTTCCTCGACCCAAAGCGGCTCCTGGCACTGGACCGGCCCATGGACGACCCACCGCCAGTCGATGTCCTGCAAATGGCCTTTTTCGCAAGCTGCTACGAACCGGATTGGTGTCACATCCGATTTTCGCCCGTCGTCAAAAATGAAGCGACGGCGCCCTCTGGTGTCCAGGTCCTGCCATCGCACGAGACGACGGCGCCGGATCGTTCCGGAGCCCACGGTCAAGACGTCGGCCAACTCACAGACGAACCATGTCGGGAAGATCGGCGCGGTAACTCCGGCTGGCAGTGCGGTCGGGCTGTCCGGTGCAATCGGCGGGGTGCGCAGAGACAGGCTGCTGTTCGGGTCTAGACGTCCCTGATCCTTGAGGATCTGTTCCAGTCTCGCCGTCAGCCGCGGCTCCGAGATGGTCGCGAAAGAGGTGGGCGGCATGTCCCAAAATTCGAGCCCGGCGACCACAACCGACCTTGTCGGCAAGTCGATCATGGCTCCCGGCCCGAAGGTGGAAATCAGTTGGCTCAGACGCTGTGCGTTCTTGGTCATGCGAGGTCATCCGCATTGGCTATCTTTTGGCCGCGAGGGTCACGGACCTTCAAATCGACGCTGGCCTCCACGTCCCGCATTGATCGTCCTGCCACAAACAACCGGTGTTGATCGGAAAGGTTCGGGATCGCCCCATCGAGCGGCATGTGCAGCAAGCGGTGGGGGCTCTTCTTCTGGGCGTAGGCAAATGTGTTGCCTCCTGCCGATTGATCATCGGCGGTTGTGATCCAGGCATCGGCGATAGCATCTATCGCGGCACCCAATGTCGCGTGGCCGCCCGCGACCATGCTTGCGGGGGCTCGCGCCAGGATCGCATTGCGGACAGTAGTCCGTACTGCCGGGTTATTCTTGAAGGCGACGACGGCCGTCTCGGGCGTCAGCGTCGAATCGATATGCCGTGCCGCTGCGACGACGACAGCCGCAAGCGCGCGATCCAGCGCGCGAGCAGCCCAGGGTGTTACGCTGGTGGCCTCGACAGCGCGATAGAACGTCCGGTGGAATTGGCCGAATTGCTCAAAGTGCATGCGGTCGCGTGGCTTGTGCATATTCAGCACCGCCAACACCAATCCAGGGCGTCCGGGATCGCGGCCGACTCGACTGGTCGCCTGAATATACTCTGCCGCTGTCTTCGGCTGCCCTTGGACGAGCATGAGACCGAGGCGGGTGATGTCGAGACCGACCGAGATCATGTTCGTGGCAAGCGCCACGTCGACAGGATCGGCCCCCGCCCCAAAGCGCAGTTCCAGCCGTTGCTTGGCCTTCGCGACCTCATCCGTCGAAACGCGCGAAGTCAGCTCCATCGGTTCCTTAATGCGTCGATCGGCAAAGGGACGATCGGGAGGGTCGATCCGGTGGCGCTGCGCCCCGTAGCGCGCCGCGCGATCCCGGACCTCATCCTCAACGATCCTCCGCGCTCCGCCCAACTCGCGCAGCGCGTTGAAGTAGCAGACAGCGGTCATGTAAGGATCGGCCGGATTGCTGCCGCCACCGGCTACGGTATTGGCATCGAACTCAGCCTGCGCCGCTGCCAGCAAACTGGTAAGCGACCGTAGGAACACCAGCTTCGGCCCCCGGCCCTGGGCGGCGATGCCCATATACATACGTGCCGGGTCTTTGGTCGCCGGCACGGTCCGGGCGAAAAAGCTGTCAGTCCGATCGATCCCGGAGGGCGGGAAGATACTGGTCGTCTTGCGATCGAACAAAGCGGCGATCTGGTCCGTGGCTCGGCGCACCGTCGCGGTCGAAGCGACGATCTTCGGGCGCACGACACGCTCGCCGTATCGACGGGACGCCAACTGGTCGATCGCCGCTTCGTAGAGGCCCGCGACCGTTCCGAGCGGACCGGAAATGAGGTGCAGCTCGTCCTGGATGATGAGGTCGGGCGGGTCGAGCGACCAACCGTTGCCTAAAGGCTGCCCTTCGCCTGGCTCGGCCGCACCGTAGAAGCCCGCGCCAGCCGCGAAGCGATCGACATGACCGAAGAAGGCGCCGGTCTCACCCACCCAGGGGAGCGCCGCGAACTTGTCCACCGTCGCGATCAGGAATGCGGGCAAGCGCCGGTAGATCGGCTCATCAACCGTGAGGACAGGCAGTGGCCGATTGCGGCTGAAGTCGCAATTCGAATTGGCACAGCGTATCTCAAGGTTTGTCGGTGCGTGCTCGTTAGGCATGCAGGCGAAGGACGAAGGCGTGAATTCCGTGCCGCACCAAGGGCACGCCTTTAGCGGCGCTGGCGCGCGTTTGTCTCGACCGTTCCGAAAACGCCGCACCCGACCGACAGCCGTGGTTTCGTCCGACTTGCCACGCCCCCCGAGCCTGTTGGGCGACGCATCCGAACCGACCCACAGGCCGATCTCGATCGGCCAATCACCGAGTAAGCAGCGGCCTTGCTCGCTGGCATTGGCCGGATCGGTCCGCATCAATTCGAGCGCGCAAACTACGCCGGCGGCACGGGCCAACTGATCGAGCGTCAGCAACCGCAGGGTGTAGCGCATGATCACGGCCACACCTGCCCCAAGCAAGCCCGCCCCCGAGAGGCGTCGATGGGCGATGACAAAGGCAGCGAGACCGAGATAGGCCTCCGTCTTGCCGCCGCCGGTTGGGAAGAACAAGAGATCGGCGATCTCGCGATCCGGATGCGTCCGCTCCGCCAGCCCGGAGAGATTGAGCAGGATGAAGGCAAGCTGGAACGGTCGCCACGTTGGCGTCGGCATCGCTTGCGGGTCCCCCGAAGCGCCAGCATTCCTGCGGCGCGCCGCCATGGCGACTGCAAGGTTCATGAACCGGAATGCCGAGCGCGCCTTGTCGTTCTGCGCCAGGAGTTGAATACCGGCGGCGATCCGGTCTTTCGCCGCCTCCATCTCGGCAATCAGATGGGCACCGGTCTGGCCGCGTCGCGGCGCGAGCGACGGCAGCTTGAGCCGTTCCGCGTCGATCCATAGCTCGTAGAGCTTTGGGAGCTGGCCGAGCGCCTGCGCCAGAGCCGCGCCTCCGGCGTCCGCGACTTGCGCCAGAGGCTCCATGCCGAAGGTGACGGCGGTCTTCAGGCTGGCATCCTCGTTGGGCGCGACCCGCTCCACCTCGGCAGTCGGCAGGGGATTGGTCCAGACGCGCTTAACTGGCGCATTCCATTCCTCGCTGGTCTCCCAATCAGCGGCAATGTTGCGACCCACTGCCCATTCAAGAACATCGCGATAGTGGAGATCGCCGACCCGCAAATCCCAGTCCTGCGAATTGTAGCCGGAGAGGTCGCGACGAGGACGGAAGCCACGCTCGCAAACGAGTTCGAGCCGCGCCTGGAATATGAAGCTGACGTCGGAGTAAAACCGATGGACCGTCAGGCGGCGGTTCACGAGAAAGACCGTGAGCGCGCGGACTGTCTCCGTCGTCCCCTCCGGGGTCTGGTAGCTGAACAGCCGAGAGTGGGTCTCCAACACCAGCCCGCCGCCGCGCCGCTGCTCAGCGGCACTCTCGGGGACGACAACCGGCACGCCGCGCCCATCCACGACCGGAACGCGCACCGTCTGTGCCTTGGGTATGCGAACCCAGTCCACCATCGGTCGCGCGCCGCGCTTGGGCTTGCCGTCCTCGCCGACTTCTTCTTCTGGAAGCGGCTCGGGCAACAGCACGCTTTCCGGCAGGGGTGGCTCAGTGCGGTAGTCGCCCCAAGAGACAAGCGCTTCGATCTCGGTGACATCCGGCGCGAGTAGAACCGTCAATCCGATGGATGAAGGAAGAAATCGACGCTTGGTGTTTGGCGTCTCCGGCTCCTCATTGTCGCCAGCCGCGCCTCCAGCGCCGTCGGTGTCGGACTCCTCGACGTCGATCTCCATTTCCTCCTGGGCCGATGGATCGTCGTCGTCATCCTCGCCTTCAAGACCGAGCGGATCTTCAGCCGGCGCGAGGAAGCCGGTCAAATACCAGCGCGAAGGGCTCTCATTCAGCCGCTCGGTCGCAAGATCGGCGTCCTGCGGGCCGGGGCCGATGAGATCGCGGCGAAACAGATCGACGAGATGAGCGCGAATGTCGACTGAGCTTGTCATGTCCGGCCCACTCCTTCCGAAAGGACAAGCTCGCCGAGAGTCTTCTCCAGCCACTTGCTCGTGTACGCCAGTTTCAGGGGTTCCTTCGGCCGATAGCCTGCGTCTTCGAGAAGCCGCTCCAAGGCGACAAGCCGATCACGATGGCCGAGCCGGACGCCGAAGCGCAGACTGGCCTTGTCCGGCCCGCACAGGATCCAGCCATCGGTCCGGGTCAGCGCGTGCGCCCAGAGCGAGCGCTCACCGATGTCCAGCGCAATGTCGGGCGCTCTCACGACCGCTGCCGCAATCTCGCGATCTCCCGGCGCGTGAACCCCCGCCAGCGACGCACGCAGGGCCGCTGCATCAATCTGCTGCTCCGCCCGCCGCCGTTGGAAACCCGTCTGGGTCTCGGTCACGCAGTCCTCGACCGTCTCGACCGGATAGCCACCGGCTAGCGCCGCCCATGCGCCGATCCGGTGGGATTCGAGAATGACGTTCGTGTCGACCAGAACTGGCCCGCGGTGCCGCGCCATGGTCGCCTCATAGCTCGGCCGGGGGCTCGACCCCGTGCGCAACGAAGAGGTCCGTCAGGTCCTCGACAGTGAGATCGAGCAGGCCCGCAGCGCGGCGGGTCGAAACCCGGCCCTCGTCGATTGCGAGGGCGATCACTTCCATGAATGGCTTCGAGAACAGAAGTGGCGGCACGACCTTGGGCGCCCCGCGTCCATTGTGCCCGTTGTTTCGCAGCGCCGCGTCGGAGATCGCGCGCGCACGCACCGGCTTCAGCCGGTCAAGTGCGACCAGCCGCCATTTGAGCGCGGAAGCCGTGACCAGCAATTCATCGGCGGTGGCATTGAGCTTTGCAATGAGGTCGTCGTCGCCAAGCTCCGCCCATTCACCATAGCGCGCGAGCGCGGTCTTCGGCATGAGCACCGCCGAAGCGAAATTGTTGGCGAGCTGCTCGACGCGGTTGCCACCGACCTCCTTGGCTTCCTCCGAGTGCTCGGGCGGCATCGCATCCCAGGTGAGGATGTGGAACAGCTCGTGCGCCAAGTCGAAGTGACGCCGGCCCTCCACCTCGTGACGATTGATCAGCACGACATCCAGCTCCGGCAGACGGCAGGCGGCGCCCGAGATGCCCTCAAAGGCATCGACCATGAGCACGAGTATCCCTAGCTCGCGCTCCGTCACCTCGGCCAGACGCTGGGCGGGCACCTCACCGAGATCGAACTCGGCCGCGAAGCGCTCGCCGGCCTCCATCGCATCCTCGAACCGCGAGTGGCGCGTCAGGCCGAGGGCCCGGCGCAGCAATGGGCTCGCCCTCCCGACCTGGGGCGCGATCACCCGAAAGGCCGCGATCCAACGGCCTGCGCTGCGCTCATAGCCGTTCAGAACACCCGAGCCGACATTGGTCTGCCGCCAAGAAAAGCGTCCTTCGCCGACCAACAGGAAGGGATCGGTGAAATAGTCGAGCGACGTCCCGAGCTTCTCGACGGCAAGGAGCAGTTCGTCCGCCGTGACGCGGCGCTCGCCGGTCTCGATAGCGGAGACCGTCTGCCGATCCTTGAAGCCGAAGAGGCGCGCGAGGTCGTCCTGAGAGAGGCTTCGTTCCTCCCGCAGGGCCTTGATCCGCGCTCCAATGAGATTGGTCATGCTGCTGTCTCCTGGATGCTGGATAATCTTGCGGACTCTAGATTGCAAGATTATATTGCGATCAGGCCGCCGATTCGGGCGGTGAACCCAATTGGGAGTTTTCCCCATGGCTGACAAGAGAATGTTCATCGAGCGTCGCCCCGAGACGGGCGACTACGCGGTTCGCAAGCCCGGCTCCGAGCGGGCGAGCGTCGTGCGGCCGACACAGGGCGCGGCGATCGACTGGGCTCAAGAGCGCGGCGGCGACGTGCTTGTCGAGCGCGTCCGCAACACGAATCGGGCTCATCCCGATAAGTGGCGCCGGCCCTGATTTCGGGCCGGTGGCGCTGGGTTACTCGATAAGCTCGTCTTCCTGAGCCTGCTCGTCGTCTTCGGTGCCCGGTTGTCCCGCCAAGTCCCGGCGCATTTCCTCGGCATGGCGTTCGGCATTGAGCGCGAGAAGGCGAGCGAGAACTTCGTCGCGGAACTCGGAGGGCCAGAAAAGGCGGCCCTGATAGGTGTGGTCGTCTTCGTTGGACTCGTCGAGGAAGATCGGCACGACGCGGGCGGCGAGATCGTGCCAGCCATAAGTTTCGAGCACCGCGCGATCCATTTCGGTGTGCAGGTCGCGCAGCCGCACGATGTCGGCGGCGTTGTCATGCCGATCCTGGAAGCGGTTGTAGGTCCTGGTCATGCCCTCGTTGCGGGCGACCATCAGCTCGGCGCGGTGATCGTGATAAGTCCTCCCGGCAGCTTCGAGTACGGGCAAGGTTTCGAAACCTTCCGGGAATGGGAAAGTCTCGAAACAGTCGGCAATGTTGTATCGACTATCGTCCTTCATGGTCGCGCCAAGAAAACGCACCCAAATCTCGTGCGCCCGTGATGAAAGCGCCGCTTGCATTCCAAAGCACTCTGAAGCCCAGACTATGTTGGTCTGATCGTAGACATAAGCGTGGGGTAGCCAAGAGAAAGTCGGAAAGTGAGCGCTTGTCAGCGATCGAACCAACACCCGGTCCAATGGTGCAATAGCGCGATAGAGCCCAGGACGTTTTTCCGCATATTGCCACCAGCGGACACGCAGAGCATCACGCTTTTGCGGATCGCGTTCAGGCTTCACTCGGCGCCGCACGATCTCGATCAGATCAGGCCAGTCCTCCGCGACCTCGTCCGGATAATCACTTGGCACGATCCCATCTCGTAACCACTCTCGGCGGCGTTTGCCGCAAGCGTCTGAACCTTCGTTGAGGAACCAGGACATCAACGAGGAATCCCGCCTGAGTGGTCTGTCGAAGAAGTCGATCACATAGCGACGATAGGCGTGGGTCGGCGAGGTATTGACCTCCTCACCGCCAATATAGGGGAAAATCCGCTCCGCATTGCGCGCGTCTTTGTCGATCAGCGCGCGCATCGTCTCAAGGCTTTCGGCCTCGCCCTTGGCCGCTGCCACGTCGTCGAAAGTAAAGCCCATGCCGAGCACATAGGAACCGACAAATGCCTTGCGCGCATTTGCCGTCAGACGCTCGGGCGCGGTGTCGAGATCGCCCTCGACCAGATAGGCCGAAACCCGCCGCACCCGCCTGCCGTCAAGCACCGGCGAGGCTACTGCACCCTTGAGCACATGCACCACGCTGACGACCACCGCAGCTTCGCCGGGCCATTTCAGCCGCCGGGTCGCCCGCATGATCGTACCACCCTCGCGGAGTATCGTCGTCAGCCCGGTGTCGCGGGTGTCGCCCTGTCCGATGGTATTGGTCGCGATCAGCCCAAAGGTTCCGCCGTCCCGCAAGAGCCCGAAGGCGCGGCGGAAGAAATGCGCGACAAGATCGGCATTCCCATGCGCGCCCGGATGCAGCGTTTGCAGCCAAGGCAAGTAGTTCGCGCGATTTCCGGCAATAGTCGTGTTCTTTCCGGCGAAAGGCGGATTGCCGACGATAGCGTCGAAGCCGGGATTCTCCCGCCCAAACACTTCGGGAAATTCCACTTCCCAGTGAAAGGGCCGGATAGGATGCTCTCCGCCCTCCAACGAGACAGCGATATTGCGCAGGCCATCCCACCAATTGGTGGTGCCCGCCATGGTGGTAACGTAACGCACCTCGTCAATCCGCTGCTTGGCCTTATCGTTCTTAAAGAAGGCAGCGACGATCGCATCGCCGATCAGGCGGACCAGCGCCGCTTCGTTCTCCGCGATGGCGTGGCGGGATTGCTGGATTGCCAGCGAAACGTCGTCGGGCGCATTGCGGATTGCGTCGCGATGCGCGGCCAGCTTCGCCACGCGCTCGCTGACGGCCTGCCCGATAAGAGTGCTGCGCACCCGGGCATTGTCCCAGTTTCCGCCGCTCAGCTGCTGGGTATTGAGGCCTACCAGGCTGTCCCCGCATTTCAACGCATGATCGAGGAAGGTGAACTCGTGATCTTTAGCCAGTGTCGCCAACCATAGAGACAGCCGCGCCAGATCGACCGCGCGGGGATTCTTGTCCACACCGTAAAGGCAGTTCTGTGCGACAAGGCGGCGGGCGTGCAGATCCTCGTCTTCATCAAGCGGGATCGTCGGCCGTTTCTCGGGCCAACGGAGCCAAGCGTTGACCAGCCGCGTAGCGATGGTGCGGCAGGCCTCCACCAGAAACGCGCCCGAACCCATCGCCGGATCGCAGACCTTCAGATCGAGAATCTGTTCCGGCGTCGCATCCGGCCCCAGCCGCGAGAAAGCCGGTTCCAGCGCGTGGGCGGCGATCGGCTGGGTCAGGCTGCGCGGTGTATAGTGACTGCCAGTGCGGCGGCGCTCGCCGGTCGGCTGGAGGATCGGCGTTCCCGCTGGCGCCATGACGTGGCGCGGCGATCCGCGCTCATCCACCATGCCCTCGAAGGCCGCGGCCAGTTCCTCGACGCTCTTCGCAGCCTCGACGGGCTTCGCCTGCGCGGGCGTAAGCAACCGGCCAACATTCTCCTTCAGGTCCTTGATCCGGTCCTTGCCCTTGCGGGCCAGCAGTTCGTCGAGGGCCACAAACACTGGCGTCCGGTTGTTCTTGCCGGCTTTGATTGCGATTACGCTGCTCCTGGCCGCCTCGACGGTGAAGCCCATCACCGTCTCGTAGACCGAGCCGATCTGTTCGACATCCAGCGTGCGGTAGGACAGGCGCTCGCGCTCATGCCCGCGCAGCTTCAGGGTCATCAGCCCTTCAAGGATGCGCAGAATGCACCCGTCCGACACGCTCAGGATACGCGGCGCATCGTCCTTGGCGGCGCGGCCTTCCAGGAAGGGGAACTCGTCGGAATCGAAGAGCTTGCCGCCGCGCGCTTGAACGAAGTGCGACGGATGCCCCTTGTGGATCAACCGGAAGAGCACGAGCAACTGCCCCCAACCGCCGCACCGCTCGTCCATGGTGTCCGGGTTGAGCGCGGCGTCCTCGGCGAGCCTCGCGTAGAGGCCGCGGACCGAATAGCTGGTCTCATAGATCCCCCGCGCGCGGGCGTCGGCGCGTGACGGCAGCAGATCGCGATCCTCGGCATAGAGGATGAAGACCAGCCGCATGAGAACGGTGAGCAGCCCCTCGTAAAGGTGGCCGGGGTTCGACCGCGCCAGTTCCCGCACCAAATCGGCATCGGCCGCATCGAGGCCACGGAGCAGCTCATGCAGCGCGCCGAGGACCTGGCCAGCGAGTTCAGTCGAGACCGACGCCTGGGCGTCACGGCTCTTCTTCAGGAGAGCAGGAAGGCGGCGCTCGTCCGCGTCCGAGAACAGGCGGAAGCTGTCGAGAAGCAGCTTCAGCCCGCCGAGCATTGGCCGTCCGGCCACGAGCCCAAGCGGGCGCAGCGGGAAGGCGAGATAGCCGGACGTCTCGCCGCGCGGGGCATAGACGAGACGCAGCTCCTGATCGGTGATCAGCAGCCCGGCGAATACGCCGGTGTCCCTCAGCAGCCGCTCGAAGCGCTGATGCGGCGAGGCTTCCCAACCGTCGAGCTGAGCGCGGCCATCAGGCTCGATGCCGGGTACCTCGATGCGGACGAGTAGCTGCCAAGGCTGGCCGTTCTGGCCGAGTTCAGCGACGGCCCAGGTCGGCGCCAGTGTCGTCGCTTGCTCGGGCAGGCTCACAACCAAAGTGTCCGGCAGCTCCGGTCCGCCTGGCGCTCCCGCGACATGGGCGGCGTTCCAGCCGAGCACCTGTTCCATGAAGGCCCAAGGATCGGGCAGCGCCGGTCCGGGCTCATCCGGATTGAGGCGCTCGGCGGCCTCGGCGGTATCGACGGGGCTCTGATGCAGCGGCGTCAGGCCCAATTCCTTGAGAACGCTGGGTGCTACGACCAGCCCGACCGGCTTGACGTGATCGAGCCATTCGAGGTCCCGATCGCGGTAGAGAGCATCAGCCATCGCGCTCACCCGACACCGGCCAGAGATAGACGATGCCGACCGGCTCCAGCCGATGGGCCTTCACTTCATAGGAGCCGCGCAGACGCTGTGGCTCGTCGCGAATTTCATTTTCTATGCTGGTGAGACGAACGTCCCAATACCGGCGATTGGCTTGATGCTCCCGCCTTTCCTCTTCAAAAAGATCTGGCTGATTGGGATTGTGCTTCTCTACTGCCTTAAGAATGTTTTTCTTTTGATTCTCCAGAAGAGCATGGAGTGAGTGCGCCTCCTCGTCTCCCCGCTTGGCGAGCTGGGCTTTGACCGTGGCAAGGCGTTCGTTCGCGATGGTTTCGAGGGCGGGGGTTAGGTCAGCTATGTCTTGAGCGACGAGGGCCTGTATCCGTGTCACTGCGGAGGCGGGGGCTTCGCGCGCGATGCGCAGCGCCTCCTCGAGTTGGTTGAGCGTTCTTTCCTCGCCACTCTCTCCCAGCGCTCGGAGCGGCTTTTGGCCACGTTCGGACTCCGTCCAGATGGCCGTGATCGGAATGATCTCCTCATGCAGCCGGGCCGCGCCGGCGCCATAAACGGCGAGGCGGCCCATTAGCACCACGCGCGGCTGGGCGCCGGGGCCGATGATCACCGAAAGCCGGGATAAGTTCGACTGGAACCCCTGACTCAAAAAGCGGGATATGAGACGCCTGACTAGGCGATGCTCCAGATGCACCTGCACGACGTCAGTCGCATCGCGACCATCATCGAGAACCGGAGGCTCGAAAGCGATCGCCCGGATCGGAGCGTTGCGCCGCCAATCGCCCAGCCGCTCACCGCGCTTGCGCGGCCGGACACGTAGATCGTCGAAGGCGTCATCCCACCCTGCGTCCTTGGAGAACGTAGGATC
This sequence comes from Nguyenibacter vanlangensis, assembly GCF_038719015.1. Taxonomy (NCBI): domain Bacteria; kingdom Pseudomonadati; phylum Pseudomonadota; class Alphaproteobacteria; order Acetobacterales; family Acetobacteraceae; genus Nguyenibacter; species Nguyenibacter vanlangensis. Next base: position 1,969,656 of record NZ_CP152276.1, on the reverse strand, counting down.
GGACGGATCCAGCCGATAGGTATCGGTCCTGCCGACGCTCTGGCCGCGCGCGTTATCGAGGGCGAAGCCCGCGCGCGACAGCGCGGCGGCAGCGACCCGCTTAAGATCGTCGGGATCGACGCCGACCCTCTCGCGGGAGCGTTCAAGGACTCGTCTCAGATCGTCTTGTTCCTTCAGAAGGCGCTCGTGGCGGGCCTTCGCCTCGTCGTCCATTTCCGACTGGGCCGTGCCGAGCCGCTCCGTGTCGTTCTCATTGGAGATGGCATGAGCGAGCGCCTTTCCCTGTCCGTGCCCGATGCCGTCTTCGGCCAGCCGCTTGGCGATGCGATCCTCGATGACCTGCCCGACTGAGCCGAGTTCCTCGCGAATGGTCTCCGTCTTCCAGACCAGCGCGTCGAGAACAATGTCCGCCTCGCGTTGCTCGTACCGGAAGTAGCGACAGAAGACCTGCTTTGCAGGCTGGAGCTTGCGATCGATACGGCCGTTCCGCTGCTCCAGGCGCGACGGATTCCACGGCAGATCGAAATGCAGGAGGTCCGAGCAGTAAGATTGAAGGTTGATGCCCTCCCGTGCTGCATCGGTGCAGATCAGAACCCGCAAGGGCTCCCCATCGGGATCGGCGTTGAAGGCGTGCTTGATCTGCTCGCGGCGATCCGACCCCGTGGTGCCGCTGAAGACACCGATCCGTTCGTCAATGTCATCGGTATCAGCCAGCGCTTCCCGCAACCGCCTTTCCAGCCAGCGCCTCGTATCCTCCCACTCGGTGAAGATGATCAGCCGGCGGCGATTCCACTGCCGGCCGTCCAACATGGACTTGCGGATCCACCCAATCAGCCAGTTGACGCGCGCGTCGGGCCGAGCGGCATGCTTTTCGGCCAGCGCGAGCATCTCATCGACGATCGCCAATTCGGCGCGCAAGTCCTCAAGCGTGGCGTCGACGACGCCAGCCGCAGAGGCCGTGGCCGCTTCCGCATCTTCATCGGCGGCCATCGCCTTTTCGGCGTCTTCCTCTTCCAAGCCCAGTTCGATGTTGTCCTCCGGTGTCGGGGCTGTCACGAACGCGGTTGCTGCCGCCGTCGCGCGCGCGATCTCTTCGCCGTCCAGCACTTTTTGCAGGGTGACGCGATGGGTCTTCAGCGTTCGGGCGAAGGCGGCGGTCGACGACAGAAGCCTCTGCTGAAGGCCGACAAAGGCCAGCTTGGCGAGCGCCGCCTTCTGACTGCTCAGCTTCGCGATGCGCTTCATGCGCAGTTCGCCATAGGCGGCGAGCAGTCGTGCGAGCGCCAGTTCGGGAGCATCTTCCGGCAGGCCGTTGATCGGGATCGGCTCGACCACTCGTTCCGGGAAGGCCTCGCCGAGACGGCGGAGATCGGCCTTCAGCCGGCGCACCATGACCGGATCCAGATCGCGCGGCCGGACCTCGACACCGCGCGTGAAGCGTTGCGGGTCGAGCATTTCGAGAAGGGCGGAAAAGCTGTTGGAATGCCCGTTATGAGGTGTGGCGGTCAGGAACAGCCGGTGCTCGAAGCGTTCCGCGAGTTCCCTAACCGCTTTCGTGAGCTGGCTGGAAACGGCGTAACGCGTGCCTGCGGATGGGGCCGCGTGGTGGGCCTCGTCCAGAACGAACAAAGCCTTCGCCCGAAATTCATCGAGGACATCGCGCAGGCCCGCAGCATAGGTTTCATCGGTCAGCAGGCGATGCGACACGATAAAGCGTGAACCCGTGGTCCACGGATTGACGGAGAACCCCCGTAGGCGCCGCAGATCGCTGATGCGGTCCCGGTCTATGATCTCGAAGGAGAGGCCGAACTTCGCCTCCAACTCGTCCTTCCACTGGACCGTCATCGCCGGCGGCGCCGCGATCACGATGAAGTCCACCCGCCGTCTGAGCAGGAGTTCCCGCGCGACAAGGCCCGCTTCGATCGTCTTGCCGAGACCGACATCGTCGGCGATCAGCAAATTGACGCGCGGCAGACGCAACGCCTTGCGAAGAGGGAGAAGCTGATAGGCATCAAGCCTGATCCCGGCGCGAAACGGCGCTTGCAACAGGTCCCGATCGGCGGCTGTCGCGGAGCGCCATCGGATCGCCCGGATATGCGCCGCCAGAACATCCGCGCTGTCGGGAGAGCCCACACCCACATTCGACCATCGATCCTCGTCGAGGACCCTTCTGGCAATCTCGGCGTCCCAGAGGACGTCAAGCCGCTCGCCCTGGGCGTCATCCGAAATGCAGGACAGACTTAAGGCGGGTAGGTCGCTATCGTCGCCAACCAATGCTTCGACAAGCCAAGGCTTGCCTCGCACTTCGACAAAATCGCCTTCCTGAATGTCTTTACGGCCGGCAGTCATAGACTCTTTTCGACGCCATCTTCGTGGGTGATACTCTGAAATATGCATATCACGCTTCGTGCGCGGGGTGGAGCCGCCGCTAGAATGCCGGTGGGTAAGGCCTGGTCATGCAGGTCCGTGTCGTGGTCGATTCCAGAAAACGGTAGCAGCGCCCTGTCGCCCCGTCATCGCCCAAACGCACTTTACTCCTATGCAAGTTCTTCTATCCCAGCGCCCTACGGCCCCAGAGACTTGTTGCGCTTCCGTGTTCCTGCCTCTTTCTAATCGACCCCGCTGATCCATCGCCTCCCTTGGGAGGTCAAATGCGGGGTTTCCTGTGTCCGTTGCTCCCTTCCGTTCCGAAGCCGTCGCCCGTGGCACGCGCATGCTGCGCACCGCCCTCGGCCCGGCAATTGCCGGGCATCTCGATGATCCGTCGATCGCCGAGGTGATGCTCAATCCCGATGGTCGACTGTGGATCGACCGGCTGGCCGGCGGGATGGAGGACACCGGCACCCGGATCACGCCCGCCGACGCCGAGCGGATCGTCCGCCTGGTCGCCCACCATGTCGGGGCCGAGGTCCATCCGGGCAGTCCGCGTGTCTCCGCCGAGCTGCCGGGAAGCGGGGAGCGGTTCGAGGGGCTGGTGCCGCCAGTAGTGGCCGCGCCCTGCTTCGCGATCCGGCGCCCGGCCATCGCGGTGTTCTCGCTCGACGATTACGTGGCGTCCGGGATCATGACCGCCGCACAGGCCGCGTTTCTGCGCCGCGCCGTCGCCGAGCGGAAGAACATCCTGGTTGCCGGCGGCACCTCCACCGGCAAGACCACACTGGTCAATGCCCTGCTGGCCGAGATCGCGCAGACTGGCGACCGGGTGGTGCTGATCGAGGACACCCGCGAATTGCAATGCGCGGCCCCCAATCTGGTCGCCCTGCGCACCAGGGACGGTGCAGCCTCGCTCTCCGACCTGGTGCGCTCTTCGCTGCGCCTGCGTCCCGACCGGATTCCGATCGGCGAGGTGCGCGGCGCCGAGGCGCTGGACCTGCTCAAGGCCTGGGGCACCGGCCATCCCGGCGGCGTCGGCACCCTGCATGCGGGTTCGGCGATCGGCGCCCTGCGTCGGCTGGAGCAGCTGATCCAGGAAGCCGTCGTCACCGTGCCGCGCGCCCTGATCGCCGAGACCATCGACGTGATCGCGGTGCTGTCCGGGCGCGGCAACGCACGTCGGCTGGCCGAACTCGCCACCGTCGGGGGCCTGGCCCCGGACGGGGACTACATCCTCGCATCCGCCGGAGATCCGTCATGACAAGCATGATTGCCCTGCGCCACCGCTTTGCCGTGGCTGGCGCCACCCTCTCGCTCGCCCTGCTGTCGGCGCCGGCCTACGCCTCGGGCTCCAGCATGCCGTGGGAAACCCCGCTCAACGAGATCCTGGAATCCGTGCAGGGGCCGGTGGCCAAGATCATCTCGGTGATCATCATTACCGTGACCGGTCTGACCCTGGCCTTCGGCGAGACGTCGGGCGGCTTCCGCCGCCTGATCCAGATCGTCTTCGGCCTGTCGATCGCCTTCGCCGCGTCCAGCTTCTTCCTGTCCTTCTTCTCCTTCTCGGGCGGGGCACTCATCTGATGGAACCGGACACCATCCCCGGCTTCACTGCCCCGGTGCATCGCGCCCTGATCGAGCCGATCCTGCTCGGCGGGGCGCCGCGCGCGGTGGCGATCGTCAACGGCACGCTGTCGGCGGCAGTCGGCCTCGGGCTGCGGCTGTGGATCGCCGGCGGGATCTTCTGGCTGGTCGGCCATCTCGCCGCGGTCTGGGCGGCCAAGCGGGATCCCGCGTTCGTCGACGTGGTGCGGCGGCATCTGCGCTATCCCACCCATCTGGTCGGGTGAGGGCGCTATGCTGAACCTCGCCGAATACCGCCATCGCCGCGACCGGCTGGCCGATTTCCTGCCCTGGGCGGTGCTGGTCGCCGGGGGCGTGGTGCTGAACAAGGACGGTGCCTTCCAGCGCACCGCGCGCTTTCGTGGTCCAGACCTGGAGTCCTCGACCGCGTCCGAACTGGTCGCCATCACGTCCCGGCTGAATAATGCCTTGCGCCGGCTCGGTTCCGGCTGGGCCATTTTTGTCGAGGCGCAGCGTCGGCAAGCACGCGGCTATCCCGCCAGCCCATTCCCGGATCCGGCCTCCGAACTGGTCGACGCCGAGCGCCGCGCGCAGTTCGAGGAAGAGGGCGCGCATTACGAGAGCCGCTATTTCCTGACCCTGGTCTGGCTGCCACCGGCGGACGATGCGGCCCGCGCGGAAGCCTGGCTCTATGAGAACCGCGCCAGTGGCGGCTCCGAGTGGCAGGCCGTGGTCGCAGGTTTCATCGACCAGACTGACCGGGTAATGGCGTTGCTCGACGGCTTCATGCCGGAGGCCGACTGGCTCGATGACGGCGAAACCCTGACCTATCTCCATTCCTGCATCTCCACGCGCATGCAGCGGGTGCGGGTGCCGGAAATCCCGATGCACCTCGATGCGATCCTGGTCGATGAGGAACTGACTGGCGGCCTGGAACCCCGCCTGGGCGATGCCCACCTGCGCACGCTCACCGTCACCGGCTTCCCGACCCAGACCTGGCCCGGCCTGCTGGATGAACTGAACCGGCTGGCCTTTCCCTATCGCTGGTCGACGCGGGCGATCTGCCTCGACCGCACCGATGCCACGAAAGTACTGGGCCGGATCCGGCGACAGTGGTTCGCCAAGCGCAAATCCATCATGGCTATCCTCAAGGAGGTGATGACCAATGAGGCGTCGGTGCTGCTCGATTCCGATGCCGCCAACAAGGCGGCCGACGCCGATGCCGCCCTGCAGGAACTCGGCACCGACCAGGTCGGGCAAGCCTATGTCACCGCCACCGTCACGGTATGGGACGAGGATCCGACCGCCGCCGCCGACCGGCTGCGGCTGGTGGAGAAGACCATCCAGGGTCGCGACTTCACCTGCATGCGTGAGACGGTGAACGCGCTCGAGGCCTGGTTCGGCAGCCTGCCGGGTCATGTCTACGCCAATGTCCGCCAGCCCTGTGTCTCGACCCTGAATCTCGCGCATATGATTCCGCTCTCCGCCGTATGGGCCGGGCCGGAGCGGGACGGGCATTTTGACGCTCCGCCGCTGTTCTATGCCCGTACCGAGGGTTCGACCCCGTTCCGCTTCGCGCTGCATGTCGGCGATGTCGGCCACACGCTGATCGCCGGGCCGACGGGTGCCGGCAAGTCCGTGCTGCTGGCCTTCATGGCGATGCAGTTCCGTCGCTATGCCGGCGCCCGGATCTTCGCCTTCGATTTCGGTGGCTCGATCCGTGCGGCAACGCTGGCGATGGGTGGCGACTGGCATGATCTCGGTGGCGCGCTGGCACAGGATGGCAACGACCCTGTCGCGTTGCAGCCGCTGGCGCGGGTCGACGAGCCGGGTGATCGGGCCTGGGCGGCGGAATGGGTCGCGAGCCTGCTGGAGCGCGAGGGCGTCACCGTCGCCCCCGACCTCAAGGAGCATCTGTGGTCGGCGTTGACCTCGCTGGGTTCGGCCCCGGTCGCGGAACGCACCATTACCGGCCTGTCGGCGCTGCTCCAGTCACTGGCGCTGAAGCAGGCGCTCCAACCTTATTGTGTCGGCGGTCCGTGGGGACAGTTGCTCGACGCTGAACATGAGCGTCTTGGTGTCGCCGATATCCAGGCCTTCGAGATCGAGGGTCTGATCGGTTCGGGTGCCGCGTCCGCCGTGCTGTCCTATCTGTTCCACCGCATCGAAGATCGCTTCGACGGCAGCCCGACGTTGCTGATCATCGACGAGGGCTGGCTGGCGCTGGATGATCGCGCCTTCGCCGGGCAACTCCGGGAATGGCTGAAGACGCTGCGCAAGAAGAACGCCTCCGTCATCTTCGCCACCCAGTCGCTGGCCGATATCGACGCCAGTCCGATCGCACCGGCCCTGATCGAAAGCTGCCCGACGCGGGTGTTCCTGCCCAATGACCGGGCGCTGGAGCCGCAGATCACCGCCATCTATCGCCGGTTCGGGTTGAACGACCGCCAGATCGAGATCCTCAGCCGGGCCACGCCCAAGCGCGACTATTACTGCCAGTCCCGGCGGGGCAACCGGCTGTTCGATCTCGGCCTGTCTGAGGTGGCGCTGGCCTTCACCGCCGCGTCGTCGCCCGACGACCAGGTCGCGATCGACCGGATCTTCGCCCGGCACGGCCGTGATGGTTTTGCGGCCGCGTGGCTGACGCACAGGGGCGTGGACTGGGCGATCGAAATGCTCAGGCCGGGAGAGGGATCATGAAAAACACGCAGACAATGAAAACGGCTTTCCTATTTGGCGCTGTCCTGGTGCTGCCGTTTTCTGTGAGCAGCCCGGCCCAGGCGCAATGGGCGGTCTATGACGGTGCGGCCCATGTCCAGACGGTGCTGATCGCGGCGCGGGAATTGCAGCAGGTCAACCAGCAGGCGCAGAGCCTGCTCAATGAGGCGACCATGCTGGAGAACCAGGCCCGCAACCTCGCCAATCTGCCGCTCTCGGTGCTGGCTCCCTTGGAGCAATCAATCCAGCAGACCGAGCAGATCGTCGGCCAGGCGCAGGGGCTCTCCTATAACCTGACCAGCATCGATCAGGCCTTCACCCAGACCTATCCGCAGGCGCTGGCGAGCCCGAGTTCGGCGGCGCAGATGACCGCCGACGCCCAGACGCGATGGCAGAACGCGCGGGGCGCCTATCAGGACGGGCTGCGCGTGCAGACCGGGGCGGTGGAGAATCTCGAGGCCACGCGCAGCCAGATCGACAGTCTGGTCACCTCGAGCCAGGCGGCCACCGGCGCCTTGCAGGCCGCGCAATCGGGGAACCAGCTTGCCGCGCTGCAGACGCGCCAGCTTGCCGATCTCACCGCGGTCGTCACGGCGATGGGCCGCGCCCAGGCGCTGGAAGGCGCGCGTCAGGTCGAGAGCGAGGAGCAGGGCAGGGCACAACTGACGAATTTCCTCAATTACGGTACCGGCTACACGCCTGGCACCGCGCAGATGTTCCACTGATGCGCTGGCGTCGACCCGATGCGCCGACGATGGGGCGGGCGATCGGCATTATTCTGCTGATCGCCCTGCTCATGGCATCGGCCCTGCACGCCCGCCGGGAAGCGGAGCGGGACCAGGCGTCGCATGCGGCAGTGGTTATGCAATCGGACCATGACGCACTCGCCTCGGATCTGGCGCGCTGTCAGGCGCTGGGCATGAAGGCCGACGGCGATCCGGCTTGTGTCGCGATCTGGGCCGAGAGTCGCAAGCGCTTCTTCTCGCCCGACGTGACACGGTGACGCCATGCAGCAGGGCACCGGCGTCATCGACAATTTCCTTGCCATCTTCACCCAGTATATCGATTCCGGCTTCGGTCTGGTGCAGGGCGATGTTCACTGGCTCGCCGGTGTGTTGATCACCATCGACATCACCCTGGCCGGGCTGTTCTGGGCGCTGGCGCCGGATGAGGACGTGCTGGCGCGGCTGGTCCGCAAGACCCTGTTCATCGGACTGTTTGCTTTCATTATCGGCAACTTCAACGGGCTGGCACGGATCATCTATGAATCCTTTGCCGGGCTCGGCATCGAGGCCGGCGGTGGTCATCTCACCCAGGCGCAGCTTCTCCAGCCCGGTCGGCTGGCGCAGGTCGGCATCGATGCCGGCAAGCCGATCCTGACCTCGATCTCCTCGCTGGTCGGGTTTGTCGCCATCTTCAACAATGCGATCCAGATCGCGGTGCTACTGATTGCCTGGCTGATCGTGGTCATCAGCTTCTTCGTCATGGCGATTCAGCTCTTCGTGGCGCTGATCGAGTTCAAGCTGACCACGCTCGCCGGGTTCGTACTGGTGCCGTTCGGCCTGTTCGGCCGCACCGCCTTCCTCGCCGAGAAGGTGCTGGGCAACGTGGTGTCGTCCGGGATCAAGGTGCTGATGCTGGCCGTCATCGTCGGCATCGGCTCGACGGTGTTCGGCCAGTTCACCAGCGGTTTCAATAATCCGCCCACCATCAATGATGCGCTGACCCTGATTCTCGCCTCCCTGACCTTGCTCGGCCTGACCGTGTTCGGCCCGGCATTGGCCAACGGCCTGATCGCCGGAGGTCCGCAACTGGGCGCGGGCTCCGCCGTCGCCACTGCGGCCGGGGTGGTCGGCGCTGGTGTGGCGGCCGCGTCGGGTGCTGGTCTTGCCGTGGGGGCTGCGGCAGCCGCCGTGCGTGGCGGCGCCTTTGTCGCCGGCGGCACCACCGCCGCCTATCGCGCTGGCGGCGCGGCCGGTGTCGCCAGGACTGGATTGTCTGCCGCCGCCAGTCCGTTGCGCAGGGCGGCGGCCAGTGTCCGCACCAGCTATCAGGCCGGCGGGGCGGCCGCGACCGGCGGCGCTGGTGGTGCGACCGCTTCGGGTGCTGGTGGCGGTGGAGCGGGTGCGGCCGGCAAACCACCGGCCTGGGCCAGCCGGATGCAGCGCAACAACCGGATCAAGGGCGGGGCTGATGCCGCCGCGCAGGCGATCAAGGGCGGAGACCGGCCCAGCGGTGGCCATGACGTCGATCTCTCGGAAGGAGAATAACCATGTTCCGCCGCCCCACCATGCGTTTCGGCAACACACCGGAGCCCGAGACGCCCTATCACAAGGCCGGTCAGGTCTGGGACGACCGCATCGGCTCAGCCCGTGTCCAGGCGCGCAACTGGCGGCTGGCCTTCTTCGGCTGTCTCGCTTTGAGCGGCGGCCTGGGCGCCGGGCTGGTCTGGCAGTCGCTGCGCGGCACCATCACTCCCTGGGTGGTGCAGATCGACCATCTCGGCCAGGCGCAGGCCGTCGGTCCGGCGACCGCTGCCTATCGGCCGACCGATCCGCAGATCGCTTGGTATCTGGCGCGCTTCATCTCCGAGGTGCGCGGCATTCCGGCCGATCCGGTGGTGCTGCGCCAGAACTGGCTCGACGCCTATAACTACGTCACCGATCGCGGCGCTCTGGCCCTGAACGATTATGCCCGCACCAGCGACCCGTTCAGCCGAATCGGCAAGATGCAGGTGGCGGTCGAGATCGCCAGCGTCATCCGCGCCTCCGACGACAGCTTCCGGGTGGAATGGATCGAGCGCCGTTATGTCGACGGTGCGCTGGCCGCCACCGAGCGCTGGAGCGCGATCCTGACCATCGTCGTCACTACCCCCACCGATGCCGAGCGGCTGCGCAAGAACCCGCTCGGCATCTACATCCACGCCCTCAACTGGTCCAGGGAACTCGGCTGATGCGCACCCTCAACACCATCGCGCCGTTCTTGATCCTGCTGGCGCCGCTTGCGGCCTGCTCCTCATGGAAGCCGCCTGCCATCAGATACGACGATACGCCCAGGCCGGCGGTCCTGATGCCCGAGCCGCCCAAGCCGGTGCAGGTGGTGGCGCTGCCAGAGCCTCTGCCGCTGCCGGGACAGCTCAAGCCGATCCCATACCGCCACGCGGCGCCGGAACCGACGGATCCCCATCAGCGGGTCGAGCGCGCCAACAGTGCGGCACGGATCCAGCCGACGCGGGCCGGCTATCTCAATGCGATCCAGGTCTATCCGTTCTCCGAGGGCGCGCTCTATCAGCTCTACGCGGCGCCGGGGGAGATCACCGATATCGCGCTGCAGCCCGGCGAAAAGCTGGTCGGCTCCGGTCCGGTCGCTGCCGGCGATACCGTACGCTGGATTATCGGCGGCACCGAGAGCGGGGCAGGGGCGGGCACGCGGATTCATATCCTGCTCAAGCCGACCCGCCCGGACCTGGCCACCAACCTGGTCATCAATACCAACCGGCGGACCTATCATCTGGAACTGCGCTCCGATGAGTGGACCTATATGGCCTCGGTGTCCTGGGACTATCCGCAGGACCAGATTGTCGCCCTGCGCGGCCAGGATCGTGACGCGGATCTCGCGGCTTCGGTCGTGACCGGTGTCGATCTCGACGCGCTGAATTTCCGCTACCGGGTCGAGGGCGACGAGGCGCCGTGGCGCCCATTGCGGGCATTCGATGACGGGCGGCAGGTCATCATCGAGTTTCCCACTGGCATTGCCCAGGGCGAGATGCCGCCATTGTGGGTGATCGGCCCGCAGGGCGACGGCCAGTTGGTGAACTACCGGGTGCGCGGCAATCGGATGATCGTCGATCGCCTGTTTGCCGCCGCCGAACTGCGGCTGGGGGCGAAGCATCAGCAGGTCGTGCGCATTGTCCGCACCGACGGGACGCGGCGGTCATGAGCGAAAGCGCCGGAAATGGCGGCACCGAAACGCCAGGGGCCGCCGTCAGGCCGCCGGGCGAGATGCGGCTGCGGGCAACCCGGCCGCCGGTCACGCGGCTGTCGCGCAAGGTGATTCTCGGCCTGTCGGTCATCGCCGTGGGCAGCATCGGCGGCGCGCTTTATCTGGCGCTGAAGCCAGTGCCACCGAAGAGCAACGCCGAACTCTACAATACCGGCAGTCGCACCACGCCCGACGGGTTGGCCAATCTGCCGGGAGACTATAGCCATCCGCCGCGCCTCGGACCGCCGTTGCCCGGCGACCTTGGAGGGCCGTTGCTACGGGCGGGTGTGAGCGCGCCCGGTATGGCGACACCGGCGGCACCGGCCGACCCGGAAAAGCAGCGCATCGCCCAGGAGCAGGAAGCGGCGCGGGTCAGCCATCTGTTCACCCAGACACAGATGGGTCGGGATGTTGCGACGCCGGCGGCAGCGGGCGCGACCGCGGCCCAGTCCAGCGGCGCTCCTGCCGATCGCAAGCAGGCATTCCTCGACGGCCCGGTCGATCACCGCACCGTCAGCGCCGAGCGTCTGACGCCGGCTGCCAGCCCTTACGTGCTCCAGGCGGGCTCGATCATACCCGGTGCGCTGATCACCGGTATCCGTTCGGACCTGCCGGGCGAGGTCACCGCCCAGGTGACGGAGAACGTCTATGACTCTCCGACCGGGCATATCCTGCTGATCCCGCAGGGAGCGAAGCTGATCGGCCGCTATGATTCCCAGATCGCCTACGGGCAGACCCGTGTGCTGCTGGTCTGGACCCGGCTGATGCGCGGGACGACTGATTCGATCGTGCTGGAGAACGAACCGGCTGCGGATGCGGCCGGCTACGCCGGGTTGCAGGACCAGACCGACAACCATTGGGGCGAGGTGTTCAAGGCCGCTCTGGTCTCGACCATCCTTAGTGTGGGTTCCGAAGCGGATATTAGCGGCGGTAATGGCATTGCCCAGGCCCTGCGCACCGGCGGCTCGCAAGGCTTCAACCAGATTGGCGAGCAGATCGTCGGACGCTCGCTGAATATCCAGCCCACCAACATCATCCGGCCCGGCTTCCCGGTGCGGGTGATGGTGCATCGTGACCTGGTGCTCACCCCCTATGGACAGGAGGTTTCCCGATGACGAAACTCCGGCTTGGGCCGATCGCGGATGACAAGCCGGTGCGGCTCACCGTGGAACTTCCTGCCGCAGTGCATCGCGATCTGGTCGAATACGGGCGGCTGCTGGCGCGTGAGAGCGGCCAGGCCGAAATCGTGCCGGCAAAGCTGATTGCGCCGATGCTTGCGCGCTTCATGGAAGGTGACAGAGCGTTTTCCAAGGCACGGCGTCCTCGCATCAGCTCTGCCGAACAAGATCGCGGATAAAGGCGACGAAACGCCCCGTAACCGCATCCTGGCGGTTGGCATCCCAGCCAAGGTGAATTTTGAGGTGGGCATCACTCCTCCGAAGCGCCCGGAAAATGACGCCCGGAAAGCCTCGCTCCGCCTGGCTTTTAACGGCGAGTGTCACACCATATCCTGCGCTTACAAGCGCGAATACCGATTGCTTTCCGGCCGGATGCGTTTCGATGGTGACATCCTTGCCCAAAATCTCAGTATAATGGTCCCTTATGCTATAATCGCGTCCCCAATCTTGGACCAGGAATGTTTCATTCCGTACCTCATCACATGTCAGGCTCCTGCGGCGGCCTAACGGGTGCTCGCTTGGTAACGCCAAAACCAGATTTTCGTTGAAAAACGGGAGAGATTCTATGGCATCGGATCGAACGTATGGTGTAAAGAAAATCACGTCCAAACGATTCCGAAACAACGCAGACCGAAGATCTCGTGTTCCCATCTCATGAAAAATTATCCTTATGTCGGGATGTTTTCTCTTCCAAGCCGATAACACAAGCTTGAACCTCCCGCCGACTGGAGGTAGCAGGCTGCCGATCCGAACGACTCCCCGGTGGCCCGTTCCAAGTATCTCGCACAAGGATTTGACCTCATCGAGATCATCGAGCAAAAAGGAAATTCTCTGGAATACCACGCTCCCGGCTGCCGTCAGACGAATCCCGGTGTGGTTTCGCTCCAAGAGGGTGACGCCAAGCTCATCTTCGAGCCTGTCGATGGCACGGGCGAAGGTAGAAACTCTCACGCCACGAATCATGGCTGCCCGTGTCAGACTGCCGGCCTCCACGGCAAGCTTGAAATATTCAAGATCTCCGCTTTGCATGACGCGAGCGAGTGTGGGTCACGATCGCGGCGCCTCGAACAAGCAGGACGATCATCATGCAGAAGAGCAAAGAGCCTATCTTCTGCCACGCCTGCCGGATCAACTCCGTCATGTGGGCCAGCCTCCACCCAGCGCTCTGAATGAACTTACGGCCGCGCGGGCCGCGTTTGCCCGGTTGAGGGCCAGTTGATCCTGCGAGTCCAGAAGTTGCCGATCTGCGTCAAGCACGTCCGTCAAAGGAATGACACCCGCCTGGAAGGATTGCTGGGAAAGATCGCGCGCGCGGGTCAGCGAGGCGACTTCAGTCTGCAGGTCGCCTGTGCGCTGCTCCGTCTGCACTAGGGTCGTGAAAGCATTTTCTACATCTTCGGCCGCATGCAGGACCGTCAGCCGGTAGCGCGCCAGAGCCTCGGCATTGGCGCCCCGTGCCTGCTGCACCTCGGCGTCGATCTTGCCGAAATCGAAGATCCGCCAGCGAATTGCTCCGGATCCCGTCGCCTGAAAACCGGGTGCTGTGAAAAGTTTGTTGGGACTGAGGCTTTGAAAGCCCAGAATTCCGGTGAGTGACAATTTGGGATAGTAATCGCCCAGCGCCTCGCCGATCCGTGCGTTCGATGCCGCCAGACGGCGTTCGGCCGCCAGAATGTCGGGCCGGCGACGCAGCATGTCCGTGGGCTTGTCGCTACCGCCGATGGACGGAACGGCCGGGATGTCGGACGGCCTTCCCAACTCGGCGGCATAGCTGCCGGGCTGCGCGCCCATCAGCACGTCAAGACGATTGAGCTGGGCTTCGAGGGCAATGCGGATCAACGGTACGGTCTGGCGCGCGGATTGCAGCAACGCTTCGGCCTGGGCGAGCTCCCGCTCGTTCGAAATACCCCGCGTGCGTCGCTGGCGAACCAGATCCAGCAGATGGGCGTCCACGGTAATCTGCTGTTCCGCGACGGCCAGCCGTGCCTGGTCTCCCCGGATCTGGAAATAAGCGTCGGCGGCGTCGGCCGCCACGGTGATACGCTCACCCACGCGTTCCACCTGCGCGGCCTCTTCCTCGTCCCGCGCGGCTTCCTGCCCGCGCCTGAGGCCGCCGAACAAATCGATTTCCCAGCTTGCCGCGCCGCTGACGTCATAAGTGCGATAGTCACGGTGGAAACCGGGGACGGTCCGTACGACATGGCCGATCAGCCCCTCCTGCGACAACCGGTTCGCGGAGGCCTGCGGGGCGAAATCCAGCGTCGGCAACAGGCGTGCGGTGGCCGCTTCCGCGGCGCCCTGCGCCTGGCGGACGCGGGCCATGGCGGCCGCGAGATCCAAATTCTGGATCAGCACACGCTGTTCGATGCGCACCAGTTCAGGATCGTGAAATCCCTCCCACCATGCGTCGAGCGACGGTGCCGCCGTGGCGTGCCGGGCGCCGATGGCTGCCGCACTGTGAAAAGGACGGAGACGCACATCCGGCGCCCTGTAATCCGGGCCGACCGCACATGCGGACATCATCATTGCAACGGAGAGCGCGATGGCCGGCTTCAGCAATCCGGTCGTTGCCCGGTGGCGCGGAGGTGCCGTGTTCCGCCTTGTTGCAGGAAGCGTGGGATTCATGGCGTTCGACCTCTGATAAGCCTCGGACATGCGTTGTCCGGCTGTAGTCGAGTGACTGATATACATAACAGTCACTCGTTGTCAATTCGCCGCCTGTATCTTATCTAAGACGTCAAATTCAGCCAGGGGAAACAGGATGCGCGCGCCTCACACTGGACAACGTGGCCCGGTCGATCACGAGCGCCGGGATCAGATCATGACGGCGGCCATCGAGCATTTCGGGCATTACGGATACAAGAAGACCACGATGGCCGATCTGGCCGACGCCATCGGTCTGTCGAAAGCCTATATCTATAAATTCTTTGAATCGAAGAAGGCGATCGGCGAGGCGATCTGCGCGCTCCAGCACGGCAAGATGCGCGCGGATATCGAGGCGATCGTCGAGGACGACAAGCCGGCTTCCGACAGAATGCGCAGGGTTTTCCTTGCTCTGGCGCGCAATACGGTTGCGCTGTTTTCGCACGAACGCAAATTGCACGACATCGTCTATTCGGCGGTGGAGGAGGAGTGGACGTCTGCCAGGAGTTTTGCCGATGCATTGCGTGGTATGGTCGAGCACCTGATCCGCGAAGGCCGCGAGGGCGGCGAGTTCGAGCGCAAGACGCCCGTTGATGAGACCTGTCACGCCATCATGCTGGTCCTGCAGTCGATCTATCATCCCCTCCTGCTCGAACAGCACATGGACACGCTGGACGATGATGCGGCGACGCTGGCCAGTCTCGTCTTGAGAAGCCTCGCGCCGTGAATTTAGCATGGGGCTTTATGTGACCAATTGACAATACGGTCACTCGTGTACAATTTGGGCTTCCAAACCCGTTGGGAGCCCGAACATGGCTGGAACACGCCTATCCCTTTTTGCAGCGGCCGGCATCTGCACCGTTTTCGGGCTGTCGGCCTGCAAGCCCAAAGACGATCCTGATCCGCGCACGGCCGACCGTATCGTGGAGACGGTGCGGATCGAATCCGTAGCGACTGCCGAGCATGTCTACACGGGGGTCGTAGCGGCCCGCGTCCAAAGCGATCTCGGCTTTCGCGTGTCCGGCAAGATCGTCGAACGCCTGGTCGACACGGGACAGACTGTCTCAAAGGGGCAGGTGCTGATGCGCCTGGACCCGACGGATTACCTCCATGCCGTGACGACTCAGGTCGGCAGTGTGGCATCGTTGCATGCCCGTTGGGTCCAGGCTGCGGCGGATGAGCGTCGCTATCGCGGCCTTGTCGCGACCGGTGCCGTGGCGGCCTCGGCCTACGATCAGGTGAAGGCCGCAGCGGACAGCGCCCGCGCGCAACTGGACGCGGCGATCGCGCAGGAGAAGATTGCTCGCAACCAAGACGATTATTCCCTGCTGCGGGCGGATGAAGACGGTGTCGTCGTCCAGACCCTGGCGGAACCGGGGCATGTCGTCGCGGCCGGCCAGACCGTGATCGTGCTGGCACACGCCGGCCCGCGCGAGGCCGCAATCGACCTGCCGGAAGGGGTGCGTCCGATCCTGCATTCCGCGGCGGAAGCTGAACTGTATGACGAGGGTTCCCGTGTGTCCGCGCATCTGCGGCAATTGTCCGACGCCGCCGACCCGCGTACCCGCACGTTCGAGGCCCGTTACGTCATGGACGGGCCAGGCGCGGACGCGCCGCTGGGGGCGACGGTGCGTGTCCACCTGCCTGAAGCCAGCGACGATCCGACCGCGCTCGTCGTGCCGTTGGGCGCCGTCGATGACGAGGGCAAGGGGCCCGGCGTCTGGAGCGTGGATGCTCGCTCATCGAAGGTCAGCTTTCATCCGGTACAGATCGCACATATCGGCGAGGATACGGCGACGATCGCGCGCGGCGCGGATCTTCGCCCGGGCATGCTGATCGCGGCGGCCGGCGGTCACGAGTTGCATGTCGGCGAGCATGTCCAGATCGCCTCGACAAAGGTCGCGATGCAATGAGCGGATTCAACCTGTCCGCCCTTGCGGTGCGCGAGCGTGGGATCACATTGTTCCTGATCGTGGCACTGGCTTTGTCGGGTGCTTATGCGTTTTTCAGCCTCGGGCGTGCCGAGGACCCCGCATTCACCGTCAAAACCCTGACGGCGACCGCTGTCTGGCCAGGCGCCACGGCGCAGGAAATGCAGGATCTGGTGGCCGATCCTCTGGAAAAGCGCGTGCAGGAACTGCAATGGTACGACCGGGTGGAAACATTGACCCGGCCAGGCCTGGCGCTGATGATGGTCACGCTCAAGGACAACACGCCGCCTGCGGCCGTTCCCGAGCAATTCTACCAGACGCGCAAGAAGCTGTACGACACCATGCCCCTTCTGCCGAGGGGCGTGCAGGGACCGTTCGTCAATGACGAGTATTCCGATGTCGATTTCGCGGTCTATGCGTTGGACGGTCATGGATTGCCCGAACGCCTGCTGGTCCGGCAGGCGGAAACGGTGCGGCAGCGCCTGCTGCATGTGCCGGGCGTGCGCAAGGTTGATATTATCGGCGAACGGCCGGAACAGATCTTCGTCAATTTTTCCAATGCCAGACTGCTCACGCTCGGGATCAGCGCCCAGGACGTGTTCGCGGCACTTCAGCGTCAGAATGCGGTGACGGCCGCGGGTTCGATCGATACGCGCGGCCCGCAGGTCTTCGTGCGGCTGGACGGCGCGCTGGACGACCTGGAGAAAATTCGCGACATCCCCATCGCGGCGGGCGGCAGGACTTTCAAGATCTCGGACATCGCGACGGTGGAGCGGGGGTATGAGGACCCACCGACCTACCTTGTCAGGCATGCCGGGGCCCAGACTCTGGTGCTGAACGTCGTGATGCAGGATCACTGGAACGGGCTGAAGCTCGGCCAGTCTCTGGCCGCAGCAGAGAAGACGCTGGGGGCGAGGCTACCCGCCGGCGTCACGCTGACGAAAATCGTTGACCAGGCCGGCATCATTCATGCCGCCGTCGGCGAGTTCATGCTGAAGTTTTTCGTGGCCCTCGCGGTGGTGATGGTCGTCAGCCTGGTAAGCCTGGGCTGGCGGGTCGGCATCGTCGTCGCGGCCGCCGTGCCGCTGACGCTGTCGATCGTCATGGTCATCATGCTGGTGACAGGTCGGGCGCTGGACCGTATCACGCTGGGGGCGCTGATCATCTCGCTGGGCCTTCTGGTCGATGACGCGATCATCGCGATTGAGATGATGGTGGTGAAGCTGGAGGAAGGGTACGAACGCACGAAGGCCGCCGCCTATGCCTGGAGCCACACGGCGGCTCCGATGCTGGCCGGCACGCTGGTCACGATCATCGGTTTCACCCCGGTCGGCTTCGCGCGCTCGACCGCCGGCGAGTATGCCGGCAACATTTTCTGGATCGTCGGCTATGCGCTGCTGACCTCCTGGTTCGTGGCCGTGGTGTTCACGCCCTATCTCGGTGTCAAGCTGCTGCCGGACATCAAGCGGATCGACGGCGCCTACGAACATATCTACGCCACGCCCAATTACCGCCGCTTCCGGCGTCTGGTCGTGTGGGTCGTGCGCCGCAAGTTCATGGTCGCGGGGGCGGTGCTGGCGTTGTTCCTGCTGGCCTTCGTCGGGATGGGTTCTGTCCGGCAGCAATTCTTCCCCAGTTCGGACCGCCCGGAACTGCTGGCCGAGGTGCAGATGCCGGAGGGTACCAGTATCGAAGCCACCACGCGGGTCACGGCCCGTGTGGAGGCCTGGTTGAAGACACAGCCCGAGGCGAGGATCGTCACCAGCTATGTGGGCGCTGGTGCGCCGCGTTTCTTCCTGGCGTACAACCCCGAACTGCCCGACCCTTCCTTCGCGAAGATCGTCGTCCTGACACCGAGTGCCCAGGACCGCGACCGCTTGCGCGATCGCATGCGCCAGGCCGTGGCCCAGGGGATGGCGCCTGATGCCCGGATCCGTGTGACGCAGTTCGTCTTCGGCCCCTACACCCATTTCCCGGTCATGTTCCGTGTCATGGGACCGGATGCGGATCGGGTGCGCGATATCGCGGCCCAGGTCGGCACGATCATGCGGAACAATCCGCATACGCGGCAGGTCAATGCCGATTGGGGTGAGCGCGTACAGACGGCGCATTTCGTGCTGGACCAGGCGCGGCTGCAACTGATCGGACTGTCCTCTCAGGAAGCATCCGAACAGATCCAGTTCCTGCTGCTGGGCGTGCCGGTCACGCAGGTTCGCGAGGACGTCCGGACCGTCGAGCTCGTGGTTCGCAGCGCGGGACCCGATCGTCTGGACCCGGCGAAGCTGGGTGACATGACCATCAGCAACCGCACGGGCCAATTGATACCGCTCAGCCAGATCGGTCATGTCGAGATCCGTGCCGAAGACCCTATCCTGCGTCGGCGCGACCGGATCCCGACGATCACGGTACAGAGCGATATCGACGAAAACCTGCAGCCGCCGCAGGTCACGGCGGAGGTCGATCAGGCTTTGGCGCCCGTCCGCGCGACGCTGCCCCCCGGCTATCGTATTGAGGCCGGCGGCAACGCGGAAGAATCCGGAAAGGCAAACAAGGCCCTGGTGCCGATCTTTCCGGTGATGATCCTGCTGACCCTGATCGTCCTGGTGTTCGAGACCCGGTCCATCTCCGGCATGTTCATGGTGTTCCTGACGGCCCCGCTGGGGCTGATCGGGACCGTGCCGACCCTGCTGATCTTTCATCAGCCGTTCGGCTTCAACGCGATCCTGGGCCTGATCGGCCTATCGGGCATCCTGATGCGCAACACGTTGATCCTGATCGGACAGATCAAGGTCAATCAGGCGGCGGGGCTCGATCCGTTCCATTCGGTGGTCGAGGCGACCGTGCAGCGTGCCCGCCCGGTTATTCTGACGGCCCTGGCGGCCGTGCTGGCTTTCATCCCGCTGACGGAATCGGTGTTCTGGGGCTCGCTGGCCTATACGCTGATCGGCGGCACGGCGGCCGGCACCGGGCTGATCCTGATGTTCCTGCCGGCACTCTATGCGATCTGGTATCGCATAAAGCCGACGAACGAGCCTGACGATGGCGAGCCGGAGGTGGCGAAGGATTTCACGGGGGCTTCCAAAGAGTAAGGAGCGCTTTTAGCGCTCCCTACGTCCCGAAAACAAAGATAAGGACGCGTCGAAGATGCAGCTCGATCGGCTCATCCCGGGCATGTTGATCCCGTTTGGAGGGGATCGTGCCGTCAGCGTACCGGCCGGCTTGGCGAATGAATTTCGGGCCGGCGACATGCTGGTCGTATGCCAGACCGACGGGGCGTTGCTTCATATACCGGCGGATATTCGCAACGCAGTGCGCGACGATATTTCTGCGTCTTCGGTGGCCTTCAAGGCGTTGGCGGCCAGATCGGACATACAGATTGTCGCGTTTTTTGAGGCGTTCGTGGATCTGTTGGAAGATGACGCGGTCTGGTCCAGAATCGTCGAGGCAAACGCGCGTGATGTCGCCAATGCCCGTGCGACCGGCCGATCGACCGGGCGGCTGGCATTAGGGTCTACGGCGCGCGACGGAATGATACGCGGGCTGCGCATCTGGGCCGCGTCCGAAGGGTATCGTCATGCCGATATCGACATACGACAGCATGATGGCTGGACGGTATCCGTCAGCAGGGCACCGGTCGGTGTCGTCGGCTTCATCTTCGAAGGGCGTCCCAATGTCCTCGTGGACGCCACGGGCGTTCTGCGCAACGGTAATACGGCCTTGATCAGGATCGGGCGGGATGCTTCCGAGACCGCGCGATGCATGATGGATCATGCCATCCGACCCGCGTTGTCCCGCAGTGGGTTGCCCGACGACGCCGTCAGGTTGATCGCGCGTCAGGAGCGGGCAGCGGCCTGGGCGATGCTCTCCGACCGGCGATTGGGAGTGGCCGTCGTGCGTGGTTCCGGTCCTGCGGTGGCGCAACTGGGTGAAGTTGCGCGCCAATGCGGCGTGGCGGTCAGTTTGCACGGGACCGGCGGCGCGTGGCTGATCGCCGATGCGCATGCGGACAGAGCGCGCTTCATCTCGGCCGTCGCTGCTTCGCTGGACCGGAAAGTGTGCAACACGCTGAATGTCTGTTGCATCGACAGGGCGCGTGTCGCCGATCTGGTTCCCGCCTTGCTTGAGGGCATGGAACGGGCCGCGTCGCCGATCGGAGGCTTTCGCATCCATGTTCTGGAAGGATCGGAAGATTATCTTCCTGCTTCTCTCTTTTCCACCGTGGTCATAACCACGCGGGAGGGCCGGGTCGTCGATGAGCCGGTCGCGACCATGTTGCCCCATGCGCGCTTGTCGACAGAGTGGGCGTGGGACGAAACGCCTGAAATTTCGTTCGTCGTCGTCGACGGCCTGGAAGAGGCCATCTCTCTGTTTGACCAGGACAGTCCCCGCTTCGTCGCATCCCTGATCAGCGAGGACAGGACTGCGCAGAATCGCTTTTTCGATGCGGTGAACGCGCCATTCGTCGGCAATGGATTTACTCGTTGGGCCGACGGCCACTATGCCCTCGACAAGCCCGAACTCGGGCTGTCGAACTGGGAACAGGGGCGTCCGCTGGGGCGCGGAGCGATCATGTCGGGAGATGATATTTTCTCGGTCCGATACCGAATGGAACAGGACGATATCGATCTGCACCGCTGAGCGTGGCAGTCGCTTCACGGTGGTCTTTATGTGTCAAGCGGTGTCCTATTTCGCGGAAACACGCCACAGGCGACGGGACAGCATCGGCACACCGCAGATTGGGGCAAAAACGATATAGGATGCCGCCACGACCGCTGACAGGCCCACCATTCCGGCGTGGAGGACATGCACGGCAACGATCCCGCCGCCCGCCGCCAGTAGCGTCCGCATAGTATAGGCGAGGAAAGGCCACAGGGCATGGCCTGCGCCCTGGGCGGCGAAGGCAAACACGAATCCCGCCGCCATGAAGCCGTATGTGGGTGCCACCATGGTCAGATAGGTCGTGGCGATTATCGTGACGGGCGCCTGTCCGGTGAACAGGCCACTCCAGAGTGTGGGGGCCAAGGCGACGGCCAGCCCGACGATTTCCGCGAAGGCGCCGCCCACGCTTGCGCCGATCAAGGCAATCCTTCGCGCGCGAGCGGCCTGTCCCGCGCCTACCGCGATCCCGACCATGGTCAGCACGGCCGAGGACAGGCCGAACAGGATCGGGATCATCACGTAATCGAGCCGGGAGGCGATGCCATATCCCGCAATGGCATCGACGCCGAGGCCGCCAACCGCACCGGTCAAGATGATGACGGTCAGATTCGTCTGTACCGTATTCAGCGCCGTGGGGATGCCCACTTTCAGGATATCCGCGAACAGGCGCCATTCGAGGCGTGCCATCCGCAGTTTCAAGCCCGATCGGCCCGAGGCCATGTAGCGTAACAGGACGATCAGCGCGCAGACGTAATAGAGCACGAACGCGAGTCCTGCGCCTCCGACGCCGAGACGCGGGATCGGCCCGAAGCCGAAAATCAGGGCGGGAGAAGCCGGGATCATGATCGCGGCCCCGACCAGGGTCACCAATGCGGGTACCCTTACGTTCCCCGCCCCGCGCAGGGCGGCGGATAGCAGGTTGACGATCCAGATGGCGACGGCGCCGCCGAAAACGGTATTCGAGTATGATAGTGCCGCGCGCAGGGACAGGCCGTTCCCGCCCAAAGCGCCATAGAGCGCTGGACCGCCCCAGAGCAGTCCGGCGGTAAAAACGGTGCCGGCGATCGCGGCCAACACGATGGTATGCAGCACCAGCGCGTCGGCGTCGTGCTGCCGCCCGGCGCCGATCGCCCGCGCGAGCGCCGACGCCACCCCGCTGCCCAGGCCACCGTTCGACATGGTGACCATCAGCATATAGACGGGAAAAACCAGTGCCACGCCAGCCAGCGCCTCGGTCCCCAGGGCACCGACATAGTAGGTTTCGGCCACCCCGACCGCCGTCTGGGCCAGGAGTACGGCGATCGTCGGCAGCGCAAGCCGCATCAATGTTCCGACGATCGGTCCGGTCAGGATGGCGTCGCGAGTCCGCGCCTTGCGATCCGCCACGCGAGGCTCGCTGATCGGGGTGATGTCGACGAGATCGACGATCCTCTCGTTGGTGCTCTCCGACATCGCGGTCGTCTTACGTTTCGGCGCGGAAAATCGGGGCGCCGGCAGGCGCGCCGATCGTGCCGCCATCGACGACGATCTCGGTGCCGGTGACGTGCCGCGCCTCGTCGGAGGCCAGGAACAGCACCGCGTTGGCGATATCCACGGCCTCGCCGAGATGGCCCAGCGGAATACCGCGTGAGTAGACGGCTTCCAGCTTTTCCAGCTCTTCGGGCGTCGCGGCGAATGTCCGCCAGATCGGCGTGCGGGTGGCACCCGGCACCACATTGTTCACCCGGATGCCACGGGGCGCGAATTCCGATGCCAGCACCCGGTTCATCGCGCCGATGCCGCCCTTGCTGGCTGCATAGGCCGAGGCACCTGGAATGCCCAATACCTGGTGTACCGACCCGTTGAGGATGATCGATCCACCCTCCTTCAGGTGAGGCGCGGCCGCTTGCACGGTGAAGAAGACGGCGGTCAGGTTGGTCGCGAGGACCTGTTCGAACTGTGCCCGGCTGGTGGCGCCGACAGGTGTATTGCCGGCGATACCGGCATTGAGGAACAGGATATCGAGCGCGCCGAACCGCTCGATCGTGGCGGCGACCGCACGCTCGGCCGCGCCGTCCTCGGTCAGGTCGGCCTGTATCGCCAGTGCATTCGGCCCCAGCTTCGTTACCGCCGCGTCGAGTGTCTTCTGGTCGCGGCCCGTGATCGCGACGCGGGCCCCTTCCTCAACGAAACGCTCGGCCGTCGCGAGGCCGATGCCACTGTTGCCGCCCGTGATCAGGGCGATCTTGTCACGTAGTCTCACGGTCTGTGTCTCCGATTAGATTACGATCATAATGTCATATTACAATTGTAATGCAATGGGTGCGGCCGTAAATTTCGGGTGGCAGGGACGAGAGGGACGGATGCGCTATCAAAAAGGTCATCGGGAGGAAACGCGTCGGCATATCATCGACGTGGCGGGCCGGCGCTTTCGCCAGGACGGGATCGCGGCGGCCGGTGTTGCCGGGCTGATGGCGGATGCCGGCCTGACCAACGGCGCGTTCTACACACATTTCGAGTCGAAAGAGGATCTCGTTCGCCAGACACTGGACACGATGCGCGCGCATGCCGGCGGTGCCACCGTGCAGGCGATCCGCGACGGCGCGCCGCCCGAAATCTGGTTGCGCCGCTATCTCAGTCCGTCTCATCGCGACAATCCGGGTGGGGGGTGTGTTGCGGCCGCGCTATCGGCCGAAATCGCCCGACATTCGGAAGAAACGCGCGATGCCTTCCGTGCCGCGTGCGAGGAATTCGTCGGGCAGATCGCGGACAGCCTGCCTGCCGGTACGCCAGCGGTGCGGCGGGCGACCGCACAGGCGCTCTATGGGTTGATGATCGGCACGCTGCAACTGGCGCGCGTGATCGGGCCGGGGAATGAGTCCGATGCGATCCTGGAAAACGGCGTCCGGGCCGGGTTGCTGATGATCGGTGGCTAGGGTCGGCGGACGCACCTATGCGTCCGCGAGCTTGCGCCTGATATCCTGCGGCGGCACGCCATAGGCGCGCAGAAAGGCCCTGCGCATCCGGTTGCGGTCGTCGAAGCCGGTTTCACGCGCGATGACTTCAATCGGATGGCGACCCTGTTCCAGCATCAGGCGTGCGGCTTCGATGCGCAGTTGTTCGATCGCCTTGGCAGGTGATTCTCCGGTTTCGGCGCGAAAGAGGCGGCTGAACTGGCGGGGACTGAGATGCGCGGCCTCGGCCAGTTCCTCGACCGACAGATTATTCCGCAGATTGCGTCGGGCATGATCCAGGGCGCTCTGAATCCGGTCCGATTTCGGTTCCAGTGCGAGCAAGGTCGAATGCTGCGACTGGCCACCGGCGCGACGGTGATAGAGCACCAGCTTCTGCGCGACTGATCTTGCGATTTCTCGGCCCAGATCCTTTTCGATCATCGCCAGCGCGAGGTCGATCCCGGCACTCATGCCGGCCGAGGTCCAGATCGTGCCGTCAATCAGGAAGATCCGGTCTTCTTCGACCTTGATTGCCGGAAAACGGATTCGCAATTCAGGAGCCAGAAGCCAGTGGGTGGTCGCGCGCCGGCCGTCGAGCAATCCGGCTTCGGCCAGGACGAAGGCGCCAGTGCAGATCGATGCGAGTCGACGTACGCGTCCGGAGGCAAGTCGAATGTACTCCAGCAGGCCTGGCGACGGATCGGGGATTCCCGTCCCGCCCAGGACGATCAGGGTGTCGAAATGCGTATCGTCCAACGTCGCGCTGTCGACTGAAACGGCGTCTGATCCCCGGATCGTGCCGCCGCTCTCCGATTGGACCGATACTTCGTAGACCGGCGGATCGCTGACGAGATTGGCAACCTCGAATGCCGTCGCAGCGGCGAGACCTATGATCTGGAAGCCCGGGTAGACGATAAACCCGACGTGCTGCATGGCCGCGATCTCCTTTGTCCTGAATTGAAGCATATACGACATTCAGGACAAAAGCCAGCGCGCCTATGGTCCTACCAGACGACGGCATCACGCCTTCGCATCGAAAAGGAACCAAGGCAATGGCAACGCAACATCTGGGAACGGCGCTGGTGACGGGAGCATCGTCGGGGATCGGTGCGCTCTACGCGGACCGGCTGGCCCGACGCGGTTATGACCTGATCCTGGTCGCTCGCAATCGCGCACGGCTCGACGAACTGGCGGCGCGGATCAGCGACGAGACCGGGCGGTCCGTTGAGGTCGTAACCGCCGATCTGGCTCAGGGTGCAGACGTCCGCCGGGTGGCGGACATCCTGAAGACCGATCACAGCATCACCACGCTGGTCAACAATGCCGGCGTCGGCGCGACGGCACCCGCCCTCCAATCCGATATCGACGCGATGGAGGCGATGATCGGGCTGAACGTCGCCGCCCTCACGCGACTCACCTATGCCGCGCTACCGGGTTTTGTGGCGCGTGGACAGGGTCTGATCGTCAACATCTCGTCGATTGGCGCCATTGCGCCGGAAGTCCTGAACGGTGTGTACGGCGGCACCAAGGCCTTCGTGCTGGCGCTGACCCAGTCATTGCACAAGGAACTGGCTGGTACTGGTGTCAACGTCCAGGCGGTTCTGCCGGGTGCCACAGCGACCGAGTTCTGGAACGCAGCGGGGACACCTGTCGAGCACCTGCCGTCCGAGATCGTCATGAAGGCAGCGGACATGGTCGACGCCGCTCTGGCGGGGCTGGACCAGGGCGAGCTGGTGACGATCCCCTCGCTGCCCGATGTCGCGGACTGGGCAGCCTACGAAAATGCCCGCCATGCCCTGATGCCAAACCTCTCGCGTTCGCTTCCGGCCGCTCGCTACACCAACAGCAATCTCGCGTGATCGCCGATCCGGTAAAACTGAAGAATATTGCGATGATCTGACCGATATATAAAATAAGGAGAGTGGTCATGACATATTGTAATTTTGGAATAAAAACAAAATCCATTTTGCTTCTGGCCTCTCTCTCTTCGTTGCTCCTTGCGGCTTGTTCGGACATGAGGCCACGCAATATGGCTGCGGAAGAGGCGGCGTTCGCGTCCACAAACCCCATATCTGAAGCCGTTTACGAACAACGGCACGGGTGGGGAAAGTGAAATACAAAAGCCTAACTATCGAATTTGCATGATTGGGTGATGGCCCTTGGTGTAAATAATATCATACTTGGTTTGCTTTCGGGTCAATGCGCGGGTAAAGGGGTGTCGACGTTGGCATATTCGTCCGTCGAGCAGATATTGAGTGATCGGTTCCAGTTGCCGCACGCGCCGACGATTGAGGCGCGGATTACTTCGTCGGGGCCGGGTATCGCATTATCAAGAATAAGAAATGACAAGCCGAAACTTGGTCACTCAATCATTCCGCCTGAAGAAGAGGCGTTCGTATTCAAGCTGCCTCTCGTTGCGGCTACCTATCCCGATTTACGGTATGGCAGCCGAAAGTTGGTGGCGTCTGGTATTCGGAGACCAGGCCAAGTCTTTCTTCTCGATATGACTGAGCGTCCTGTTATCGGGTTACATAATAAATTTGACCATTTTCGTATCTATGTTTCTGCGCAGACGCTTGACGAACTGTCATATGAACAAGGCGGGCGGCATGTAGGCGGATTGCTGCAACAAGAGTTCGGCAGCTGCGACCCGATCATGTTTCACTTGGCCAAGAGCGTGCTCCCGGCCTTGGAGGCACAACATCCTGTAGCCCAGGCATTCATAGACCACGTTGCTCTTGCTTGCTGCGCGCACATTATGAACAGATACGCCAATTTGTGCGTCGGGAGGCGCCATCGTCATCGGGGATTGGCGGCGTGGCAGATGCTACGCATCAGGAGTTTTGTCGAGGCGGATTTGAGCGCAAATCCTGCGATTGCGGATCTGGCGCTCCAGTGCGGCCTCTCCACTAGTTATTTCTTTGATGCCTTCAAAAAGACTAATGGTATCTCGCCGCATCAATGGATATTGAACGTCCGCATCGAGCGTGCAAAGGCATTGCTGATGAAGGGTGAAAAGAATATATCAGAAATTTCTTTAGAATGTGGCTTCTTCGATCAAAGTCATCTAGCGCGCGTATTTTTGAGACGCGAAAAGTGTAATCCGGGCGAGTGGCGTCGGCGCATGCGTATCCGTTAAAATCATGCGATCGAATAAATATTTTCTTCTGGACGCGTCGCGTCAGGAAAGACAGAAAACCAGAGGTTTGTCCATTTCCCAATAGATTTATCCAAGATCGCATTGGACTTTTTGTTCTAGGTTTTGAAGGTAAGCAACCCATATTCCGTGTTAGCGAGTTCCCTGTGTGGATAATAAAAATATTGGCGCAAAGAATGCGACATAATGGGGTGCCTGCGCTTTTGTAGAGCCACAGGCTAAGCGGCTGGTTTCCAAATCATATTTTAGACTCGACAGTCCCCGCGAGAAGCCTGGGTTGGGGTTCCAGAACGTCATTCGGCATGTGCCATACACCATGCTCCTCGCTTTTCCGAAACCCGTGTTAAGGAGCTTTGTATGTCCGACAAGACGTCCCCGCCTCAGCTTAGTCACGCAACAGGGGCTCCTGTTGTCGACAATCTCAATATCGAGACGGCGGGTCCGCGGGGGCCAGCCTTGCTTCAGGACATATGGCTGATCGAGAAATTGGCGCATTTCGACCGCGAGGTGATTCCCGAGCGACGGATGCACGCAAAGGGCTCCGGCGCGCATGGCACATTCACGGTAACCCACGACATAACGCGTTTCACTAAAGCTCGGATATTCTCGGAACCAGGGAAGCAGACACCGATCTTCATGAGGTTCTCCACTGTTGCTGGCGAGCGCGGAGCGGCGGACGCCGAGCGCGATATTCGTGGATTTGCCGTGAAATTCTATACGGAAGATGGCAACTGGGATGTCGTTGGAAACAATACGCCGGTTTTCTTCTTCCGAGATCCTCTGCGTTTTCCAGATTTGAACCACGCGATCAAACGGGATCCCCGTACTGGTCTCAGAAGTGCCGATAATAACTGGGATTTTTGGACATTGTTGCCGGAGGCTCTCCATCAGGTCACGATCGTTATGAGTGATCGCGGGATTCCCAAGAGTTATCGTCATATGCATGGGTTTGGTAGCCATGCTTTCAGCCTTGTTAGCGCGGAAAATAAGAGGGTCTGGGTCAAATTTCATTTCCGCACCCAACAAGGGGTTGAAAACCTGACCGATGACGAGGCCGAGACGTTAATCGGCAAGGATCGGGAAAGCCACGGGCGTGATCTCTTCGAGTGCATCGAGCTAGGCAAGTTTCCACGCTGGACACTGTTCATCCAGGTAATGGACGACGAACAGGTCGGCAAATATCCATTCAATCCGTTTGATCTTACGAAGGTCTGGCCGAAGGTGGATTTTCCACTGATCGAGGTCGGTTACTTGGAACTCAACCGAAATCCAGAGAATTATTTTGCCGAAGTCGAGCAGGCTGCATTCTCTCCCGCCAACGTTGTGCCGGGTATCGGCTTCTCACCCGACAAGATGCTTCAGGCTCGCTTGTTTTCCTATGGTGATACGCAACGCTACCGGCTTGGGGTCAATTTTAATCAGATCCCCGTGAATGCGCCGAAGTGCCCGTATCATAGTTATCATCGAGATGGCGCTATGCGAATGGATGGCAACCAGGGACGCACCGTGTCCTATTACCCTAATCGTTTCGATGAATGGAATGTGCAGGATGGTCTTCATGAACCGCCGCTTTCGATAGCTGGGGACGCGGCTCATTGGGATCATCGCCTAGATGACGATCACTACAAGCAGCCAGGAGACCTTTTCCGGCTTATGAACAAGGCGCAGCAACTCGTTTTGTGCGAAAATACGGCGCGGCAAATCGTAGGCGCAGCGCGCGCGATTCAAGAGCGCCATATAGAAAATTGCGCGAAAGCCGATCCGGAGTACGGCGCAGGGGTTCACGACGCACTTGCAAGATTGCAAATGGTGCTTGCGGAGGGAGGAGCTTCAGGACTCAGCGTCTAGACGGACCGCAAGGAAAGCCGCCGATTTTTGGAAAGTTTTCCGAAGTGATTGCGAATGGCCGATCCTTTAAAATGCAATACGCAAGAGGTGAGAATGGGGAAAGGCAGGCACAAGACGATGAGAGCTGCGTGCAACTGCGGGACATGTGCGATTGAAATCACACGCATGCCCACAGTTCGCCTCAAGTGTCACTGCACGATTTGCCAGGCATTTACGGCCAGCCCATATTCGGATGTCGTCATCATTCCTGGTTCCGAAGTGACGATCCAAGATGAAGCTGCTCTTGATTTCCGAAATTATAAGCACCATCGATGGCCGCCTCCCAATTTGAAGCGAGGGCGCTGCCGGCATTGTGACCAGGCATTCATCGAGACATGGGGTGCGGGCGTGGTTGAGATTGCGTTCATACGCGCCGCTACCTTCGAATACCCAGAACTCTTGCCGCCCGTGGGTGCGCACGTTTTCTACGAGCATTGTATCGCGAAGGCCAGGGACGGTGTTCCGAAATACAGGGGGTATTTTTCGAGTCAGTTTGCAATTGGGCGCCTGATCATGAATGCACTCTGAACGACGCGGCCGGAGAGAAAGTGTTTTTCGGCGTTAGACGTCTCTTCGCCTCCCGGGCATCGGACATGACCTATATGTGCAAGATTGGTAATCCCGACCGGAGCGGCGCCTGAAGTCTTGCCGCCGCCGGCCAAGTGCCAGCGGCGTGTATTTCGAAGGCCGATCACGCGACGTTGAGACTGACGGCCGCGCCATTATGGGCAAGGTAGGAATAGGGACAGACAATATCGGCCTGGGCGACCAGCGTCTCGGCTTCGGCGCGTTCCACGCCCGGAATGGCGACCGTCAGGGAAATCTCCAATCCGAAGCCCTTGCCATCATCGCGCGGGCCGATACCGATCGACGCGGAGACCGAGGTTTCCTCGGACAGTTTCACCTTCTTCTGCGAGGCGACATATTTCAGGGCGCCGAGGAAACAAGCGGAATAACCCGTTGCGAAGAGCTGCTCAGGATTGGTGCCGTCACCACCGGCCCCTCCGAGTTCCTTCGGGGTATCGAGCGTCACGCTCAGGCGCCCATCGCTTGATTTCGCTGAGCCGGTGCGTCCGCCGGTGGCTGTTGCTTCGGCACGATAGAGAATGTTCATAGAAACCTCCATAACAACGTCGCGATAAAGATTATCGCGATAAATAAACTCGTAGTGGCGAAGCCCGGGCTTGTAAAGCTATTCCTTTATCGCGATATCAAATTTCGTGATAAAGAAACCTTGCCTGCCACATGGAGATGGACCTTGGATTCCCCGCCCGATTCCCTGCCGCTGGACGCGCATCTGTGTTTTGCCATCTACTCGGCCAATATCGTGATCAACCGGGCTTATCGACCCGTGCTTGATCGGCTCGGCATCACCTATCCGCAGTATCTCGTCATGAACGTACTCTGGGAAAAGAACGGGCAATCCGTCGGAGCGATCGCCGATCGCCTCGCACTGGAGTCGAGTACGATCACGCCTCTCGTGAAGCGTCTGGAAGCCGCGGAGTTCGTGCGGCGCCAACGCAATCCGGATGATGAGCGCCAGGTCGTCGTAACGCTGTGTCCGAAAGGCGTTGCATTGCGCCAGGATGCGACATGCCTCGCGGCGACCCTACTCAAGCGGTCCGGTGCTCCGGTATCGGATCTTGTCCGCCTCACTGAAGAGGTCCGCGGCTTCAGGGACGCCCTCCTCGCTACCCCTCAGGAAGCACGGTAACCGGCCGCCGCGGCTTGGCTTATTTGCATCCGGCAGCGAGAACCTGTGCTGCCGCGACGGTCCCGTGTCCAAGAGGCGGATGGTCGCGGTCCTTTCCATATTCCGGCAGGCGGACATAGGTGAGGACATAGTCGTAAGAGGGCTGCCTGAGCAATTTGATCAGGCCATCAGGCCCGTAACGCGCTGTGATATCTTTCGCGATTACATACGCGATGTTGTACAGGATGGCGTGTCCGTAAAAGCCAACGGCATAGACCTTGCTGTAAGGTACCGGTGTCTTGGCGTTCAGGGCATCGACGGACATTTCAAGAAGTGAGGCACTCCATTCTATGTGCCTCAGGCCGTCCCTTTCATCGTCCCTGATACGATCGGCTGCCTCGCCCTTCGCCTGCTCGATCAGAGAGTGGTCTCCAACATAATCTGCTGTACCCTCCTCATAGAGGTTGTCGAATAGTTTGCGGGTCGCGTGACAGGGCGAGAGGTCCGGGTCATCGTCGAAGGCGCCGCGCTCCTTGGAGAAGGCACCCTGCACGGCATGATACATTTCGTGATTCGTGACTTCCCTTGCCAGGACCAAATCCCGAATCCTCCCGACATTGAGATAGAAATCGGTATCGCCGAACGTGTAGCCTCCGCCGTCTCCTCCGGCAATGACATACCCGTTGATATGAATATTGGCGCTCCTGGGGCTAAAGCGGGCGATCCGATTTTCAAGTGCCCGTTGGAAATGGTCTGGATCACGTTCTATTGCCGTGATTACCATACGAATTCCGCCGATATTGCCTTTCACTTCATCGAGTGAGTAACTCATTCCGACTCGATCCGTGATGGGTTTGCCATGTGCCTCGGCATAAAGAGCCCGAGCGAAACTGGCGGTTGACGCCGGTATGTCGAATTCCTGCAGTTTCCGAATGATGGCCTGGTTACCTTTCATCTGGACGACGGCCGCAGCCTGGTCTTCCGTCAGAAACGGATTGCTGACTGCCGTAAGCAGCGAGTTCGCGGCAGTGGTATCGATCGATACGGTCGTCGCACGAGCGCCCGGACCGATAATGGCGAGCGCGGTCATCAGGACCAGGCTGCGACCGAGGGGTATGTCCATGAAATGTTTCTTGACTTTCTTGCGCTTCATATTGCTCGGACTGGCATGCGGAAACCTCCACGATCAAGTAACCACAGGCACGAGGGCGGGATCAGGCATTCCAGCGCGATGTGCGGATGATTGAGCAGAAGTTTCCCTTGTGAAAATGCGGCTCTTTATCAGCGATCACATCCGCCTTTACGTTACCGAAGGTCGTGTCCGGCTTATGGCGGATACCGTCGTAGAATGCCTGGATGATATCTTCCTTGAAATGCGGTGTCCTTGGAAAGGCGGCGACGACTGCCTCGCGGACCGTGTCGGGATACTGGTCGTACGTAAGGCCGAGAACGTCCATTTCGACGCCGGCCGTGGTGAGCGCGATCACGGGATGCATGAATTCCGGCACGCCTGGGGTCGTGTGGAGGGCGATGCCCGTCCAGACCTTTTCGATGTCGGATGGATCGACATCGTGACTCTTGAGGAAGTCCCGTGCGGCATTGGCGCCGTCAACTTCGAAACGAAGAGTCTCGCTGCTGTGCGATGGCATCAATCCGATATCGTGGAACATCGCGGCAGCATAGAGGAGTTCGGGATTGAAGGTCAGTTCGCGCTGCTGCCCGGCAAGCGCGCCGAAGAAATAGACGCGGCTCGAATGATTAAAGAGCAGGTCGCTTTCGGTATCGCGAATAAACTCCGTGATCGCGCGGCCAAGAGAGGAATCCGGCACAACGATGCCATTGATGCTCGTCCCAGAACGAAGCGTATCTATCATGGCGTAAGCTCCTTTTTGTTTCCGGCTCCGACAATCCTGACAACGGTGTCGCGACCATCCGGCGACTGCCTGCCTCATGAGGCCTGTCGTTTCATGCGGATTTTATTCTCTGTCGCGGGTGGCAGAAATGACATATAGACCTCGTATTCTGCCATAGGGTGACAGATGATGATGCCGGCTCCCTCCGATGCCCTTGCCATTTGGTTCGTCGTGTTTCCCGGCTTCGAACTCCTCGATGTGAGTGGCCCGTTATGCGCGTTTCATCTAGCGCGCGACTTTCATCGGACGGGCTATGACATCCGGACCGTCTCGGTATCCGGCGGGCTCGTGGCCAGTTCATCGGGAGTGACAATCGACACCGTCCAGCCATCTATGCCCGGGCGCCTCGATACGCTTGTGATCGTGGGGGCTCCCGATACGGAGATGCTCTCCCGGCAGAATGATCTGATTGCACTCGTGCGCATGCTGGCGCCTCATGCGCGGCGCAGCGCCAGCGTCTGCACCGGAACGTTCGTTCTGGCGGCAGCCGGGCTGCTTGACGGACATCGCGTGACGACCCATTGGCGTCATACGGCTGATCTCCAGCGTCGCTACCCCTTGCTCAAGGTCGAGGCCGACCGGATTTTCATTCACGATGGTGCGATCTGGACCTCGGCGGGCATTACCGCCGGCATCGATCTTGCGCTGGCGATGATCGAGGAGGATTTCGGGATCGAAAATTCCAAGGCTGTCGCGAGGGAACTTGTGGTTTATCATCGCCGCAGTGGTGGTCAGTCTCAGTTTTCGACTCTTCTCGACCTGGAGCCGCGCCCGGGGCGCATTCGCGACGCTATCGCCTATATTCATACGCACTTGCGGGAGCCATTGTCGGTTGAGCGGCTGGCAAATGTCGCGAGGATCAGTCCACGCCAGTTCGCCCGACAGTTCGTCGTGGAGACGGGGGAGACACCGGCTCGCGCAGTCGAGCGCCTGCGGTGTGATGCCGCTCTTCCACGTATCGAAAATACGAGCGAACCTTTAGACCAGATCGCCTTGCATGTTGGCTTCCGCGACCTCGAACGCATGCGTCGTGCATGCCTGCGCGTATATGGACAGCCGCCACAGGCTCTACGTCGGTCAAGTCGTCATAGAGCCTAAGTGTTTAGTCCCGGGCTTTGATGGTGCATTATTGACGCGAGCCGCGCGTCAGCGACATTGGGCAATACGCCGGGCTCCTTCGGACAGACCTGGTATTTGCCGTGCTGTGACGATCGGCTGGCTTATATGGCGTTCGTCGCCATGGCGAGCGGGATTTTTGGCCGGGAGCCTTCCTCTTCGGTTATCGGCAGGGTGCTGAATTGATCTGGCGGGAGCGGACAGACAGATAGTCAGTTCCCGCCTGTTTGCGGACGACAACCGACATCAGAGGAGCGCCGGAAGCGGACATGGCCTGCACGAACGAGGATCGTGGCTCAATGATGTCGTGTCCCGGATTCCTGGAGACAGAATCGATCACAGGTTTTTGGGGAAGCCCGCTGCGAGGTGATCGATGAACGCGCGCACGGCGGACGGGAGCCCACGGCGCGTCGTGAAGACCAGATGGACGATACCCTCCCGACCTGTCCATTCCGGCAGGACCTGAACAAGTTGGCCAGAGTCGATCGCTTCCTGACAAAGATGATCGGGCAGCCAGGCGACGCCGAGGCCCGCGATCGCTGCCTCGCGCATCGCGACCATGTCGTGCGAGCCAAGCCGTGGCGTCCTGCGAACCTCATAGGTTTCGCCCTGTGCGTTCACCAGCGGCCAGATGCAGTCGACGGCTTCGTCGCTGGTCGTCAGGAGCGGGGCAGTCGCCAGATCGGCCAAGGCCGCGACGTGCATGGCGATACGCGGGTGTGCCACCATGATGCGAACCGAATGCCCGAGTGAGCGCATGGTCAATGCCGCGTCCGAGGTCAGTGCCAGGCGCACGCGCAACGCCACGTCAATCCGCTCCTCGATCAGATCGACGGGCCGGTCGACGGCTATGAGTTGCAGCCGCACCTTCGGATAGCGGGCGAGAAAGCCCGTGATCAAGTCTGTAATGACCGTCACCATCCCGGTCGGGCAACTGAAGCGGATCACCCCCGCCGGCTCCGCCTGGGCCGCGCTGACGATCGCCTCGGCGGCGTCGGCTTCATCCAGCATCGCGCGGCATCGTTCGTAAAAGGCGCGGCCGAGTTCGGTGACACGGAAGCGGCGGCTCGATCGTTCGATCAGCCGCGCACCCAGCCGACCTTCCAGATCCGCGATGCGGCGACTGAGCTTGGATTTCGGCTCGTGCAAGACGCGTGCCGCCGCCGAAAATCCGCCATGAGCCACGACCGCGACGAAATAGACATGATCGTTGAGATCGCGCCGGTGCATCGTTCCTCCAGGTGAACGCTGTGTGCAGAAATCACTGTCTACACGATTTATCGTTCCAGGAGGATGTCTGTCTCACCGACGCAGATCGCGTCGAAAACAGGGAGCAGACCAATGACATACGGATTTGACGGCAAGGTGGTGATCGTCACCGGCGGCACGAGCGGCATCGGGCTCGCGACGGCCAGGGCGTTTGCCGATGAGGGCGCGTTCGTCTTCATCACCGGGCGGCGGCAGGACGCGCTCGATGCGGCGGTCAGCAGCATCGGCGGTCGGGTGACCGGCGTGCGTGGCGACATGGGGCGCCTTGAGGACATCGACCGGCTCTATGACGCGGTCCAGCAGACGCACAACCAGATCGACGTCGTGTTCGCGAATGCCGGCGGTGGCGAATTCGCACCGCTGGGCGCCATCACGGAGGAGCATTACCAGTCGACCTTCGACAGCAACGTCAAGGGCGTGCTGTTCACCGTGCAGAAGGCGCTGCCGCTGCTGCGCGATGGGGGTTCGATCGTGCTGAATGCCTCGAACGTCAGTGCGGCGGGCACACCGGCGCTCAGCGTCTATTCCGCGACCAAGGCCGCGGTGCGCAGTTTCGCGCGCAACTGGATGCTCGATCTCAAGGACCGGCACATTCGGGTGAATGCGGTCAGCCCCGGCGTCACGGACACGGCTGGCCTGAACCAGCTCTTTGGCGGTGGCGAGCAGGCCGAGGGCACCAAGAGCTATCTTGCCGGCCTGATCCCCTCCGGCCGGGTCGCCCAGCCTGAAGAAATCGCGCGCGCCGTGCTGTTCCTGGCGTCGAGCGAGGCAAGCTTCATCAACGGCATCGAGCTCTTCGTCGATGGCGGCCAGAAGCAGATCTGAAAATCAGCATGGGACAACCGGCGGTCATTGGATTGCGATCCGACCGGCCGCCGGCCCATGGAGACTCGTCATGACCCATACCGTCACTTCTCTCCTCGCACGCAATCTGCATGGCGTCTTCGGCGAGGCCGACGATGCCCGGCGCCGCGCACTGGTAGA
Source organism: Nguyenibacter vanlangensis (assembly GCF_038719015.1). Classification (NCBI taxonomy): domain Bacteria; kingdom Pseudomonadati; phylum Pseudomonadota; class Alphaproteobacteria; order Acetobacterales; family Acetobacteraceae; genus Nguyenibacter; species Nguyenibacter vanlangensis. The sequence continues at coordinate 1,933,637 of NZ_CP152276.1, read as the reverse complement.
CGAACTCTTCACCGAGGACGCGCTCTTCGTCGAACCGGCCGGCATCACGCGTGGCCGCGCCGCCATTGCCGCCGTCGCGGGCAAGATCCGGGCTACCCATCCGGGCTTTGCTTATGCCGAACTCGCCCCGGCCGAAAACCTGCACGGCCTCGCCGGGCGGCTGCGCTGGACGTCTGGTGAGCCCGGGCGGCCACCGTCCTATGCGGGTACCGATATCATCGTCGTCGAGAACGGCCGCATCGCGGCGCTCTACCTGTTCTTCGATCCATTGCCGTGAAAACGCCGCCCGACATGGGCTGTTTACGACCATGACGCCGCGGTTTCGGGCAGACGCCCCTCATCATCGATGACGATCACGCGGGAAGGCAAGGTGCCTGACCAATTCCAGAAGACGAGATTCCGGTCGTTTTGTGTCGCGCCGGGAGCAAAGCTCGGAACGATGACGCCAGCCACGTCCCGGGCCATGAGTGTTTTAGCCAGTTCCCATGACGGCGGCATCTCGCCCTTGTCAGCAAGGTCTTCCCACGGACAGGCGAGGGTGGCGGGGGAAAAGCCAAGATCGTGGAGGCCGGACAGATCGGTCAGATCGAGGACAGGTTCGCTATCGACATCATAGGCGCAGATCGTCAGAGGCTGCGGCTTGAACGGGAAGCCCTGCTGGGCTTCGAGCCAGGCGGTCTCCATGCGCAGTGAGGTATAGAGCGCAGCCGTGCCAACCGGATTGAACCGTCCTCCGTGACGTGCCGCACCGTCGCCTGACAAGGGGGTGAAAGACCAGCGAGGATTATGAGCCCGAAATACGCGTCCGGTGAATCTCACGCGTACCCGCCGGTCGTAATCCGGTCCAGGTAGCGCCGGACGGCATCGGCGCGGCCCTCCCGGACGAGCGCCTCGGCAGTCTGATCCCCGAACGAGGGCAGGGGCTGTGCCCGGTACCACGCAAAAGCCTGCTGGGCTGAACCCGCCCATGGCCGGACCCGATTGAGGATCTCGACCATGTCGCGCAGCCTCGCCTGGGTGGCGGGACGGCCGAGGCGGGCGCTTTTGGAGACGGCATCGCGCGACAGCCCCAGTGTTACGGCCAGTTCACCCCTTGTGATGTGCAGCATATTGCTCAGCCGTTCCGCCGCGATCAGCCCTGATGGATCGAAGGCGTCGGAGAGGAATGTGGTCTCGGACATGACGGCGTGCCTCATATATTGACCATGATATGGGATCATATATGAGGCGGATTGCCTATGACAAGGATTCCAGTTGGATATGCCCATGCGCTTTGGCATGGTGACTCTGTCATGCGGCGAGGCGGGGTATCTCGCGGTCGACCAATCGCAAGTATCGTTGGTTGCTTTCCCCCGCAACCATCTTGACTTGCGATGCAAGAACAGAGCCCGAACCGGCAACGGTCGGGCTCTTTTGCTTTGTGCCCGCCGCGATCGTCAGGATGCCGGCCAAGTCGCCGTGCAGTTCCACGCGCAGTGCGCCGTCGACCGGCGTCAGCATAATACGCTCAATCAGGGAGCGGATGAGGTCAGCGGCTTCCAGGCGGGTGGTCTCCTGCTGCAGAGCGTTGTGCAGCGCGGTGACGCGCTCGCGATAGACGATCGCCATGCTGGGATGCAGCACCGGCGGCGGCTCGTCGATGGTGGCCAGGGTCTCCTCGGCTTGGGCTTTGCGCCGCTCCAGTTTCTGGCTGCGTTCCTTGATCCGCTCCTCGGGCAGGGTGCCCTTGAGCAGGGCGTCCATCAGCGTGTCGAACTCGCGCTCAATGCGCTGGAGTTCCGCCTTGGCGGCGCTGATGCCGGCCGAGGCTTCGATCCGCTGTTCGTTCATCCGGCGAGTGAACTCCTCGCAGAACACGGCGAACAGTTCGGGATCCATCAAATGGCTCTTGAGCGCGGTCAGCACGCGGGATTCGAGGGCGTCACGGCGGATGTTCATGCGGTTGCCGCAGGTACCCTTGTTGCGGGCAGTGGAGCAGCCAACCAGGGTACCGGAGACCATGGAATAGCCACCGCCGCAGCAGCCGCACTTGGTCAGGCCGGTGAACAGATATTTGCCGCGCTGGCGCTCGTGCAGGCGGTTGGTGTCGCCGGTGTCGCGATTGATCTTGATCGCCTTCTGCTTGGCCTTGACCTTGTCCCACAGCGCCTGGTCGATGATCCGCAGTTCCGGCACCTCCTGGATCACCCATTCGGACGCGGGATTGGGTCGGGAGACCCGCTTGCCGGTCTCGGGATCCTTGAGATAGCGCAGCCGGTTCCAGACCAGGCGGCCAATATACATCTCATTGTTGAGAATACCGGTGCCGCGCTGGCGGTTGCCGTTGATGGTGGTGAAGCCCCAGTCGCCGCCCGTGGGGGCGGAGATGCCATCGTCGTTGAGGGCGACGGCGATCCGCTTGGGGGAACGGCCGTTGGCAAACTCATGGAAGATGCGGCGGACGACGGCGGCTTCAGTATCATTGATGCTGCGATTGCCGCGGATCGGCTCGCCGCGATCGTCGATCTGGCGGACGACGTCATAGCCGTAGGAGTTGCCGCCACCCGACTTGCCGTCCTCGATCCGGCCGCGCAGGCCACGGCGGACCTTGTCGGCCAGATCCTTGAGGAACAGGGCGTTCATCGTGCCCTTGAGGCCGACATGCAGGTGGGTGACGTCGCCCTCGGACAGGGTGACGATGCGCACACCGGCGAAGGCCATGCGCTTGTGCAGGCCGGCGATGTCCTCCTGGTCGCGGGACAGCCGGTCCATCGCCTCGGCCAGCACGATGGTGAAGCGGCCGCGCTGCGCGTCCTGCACCAGTTCCTGGATACCGGGGCGCAGCAGCAGCGAGGCCCCCGAGATCGCCCGGTCGGTGTAGCTGTCGACGATACTCCAGCCCTGTTTGGTGGCGTGCTCCCGACAGAGCCGCAACTGGTCCTCGATCGAGGCATCGCGCTGATGGTCGGAGGAATACCTTGCATACAGGGCGACGCGGGTCATGGGCGGCTCCTATTGTGTCGGGCCAGTCCTCTGCCTATTACGTGCGGCGTTGACATAGTCGTCGGCGGCCTGACGGGCGAGAAGGCGGACCAGGGCAACCAGCCGGGGATCGCGCGTGCGCAGTGTCAGGATGAGGCGGTCGGAGGCCGCGTCGTCCTCCCGTGCAGGCACGATCTTGCTGGCGTCGGTCATCGTACCATGTCCCCGATCCAAAGCGCATCTCAAAAATGCTGTCAGGGTCTTAGTAGATCAGACGAGGTGCCAGACGGAACGGGGCGGAACAGGTGTTCGTGGAGGTAAGAGGCGGTGGCGGAAGATACTGACCGATGGTGGTTGGCGGCCATGCCCGGCGGCAGGATCGGTGCCTTGGCGGCGTATGGCACGCATCTATGTAACTCCCGGTCGATATCAGACAGAGTTCTCGCGCTCTACATTGATCTTCCAAACGGAGATCCGTACATAATCAAACATTACGATTCAGATCTTGTATACGGCCGTGGATAGTTCAATCGTTGTCCAATGGTACCATGTCTCGTAGAGCGAATAACCTTACTTCGCCCTTGTCCAAGTCAATCGCTTTGACTAGCCATTGAGGTGTACGATGCCATTCGTTGCTCGTGAAGAGCAACGCTTCGAACTCGGCAGTGCGTTCGGCAACTATGCCCTGCCAGTTCTTATAGCGGAATTTCACTATTTGGCCTGGAATGATAGGAATCTCGAGCGCATGCTTGCGCGATTGATCTGACATGGCTAGTTAAGTCCCGCTAGTTTGCTGAGACCCTGAATAATTTGATTAAGGGTATCCTCGGCCCCTGCGATGTTGGTCACAACTCCTGCGGCCTTCGAGAGTACTTCAGTTACTCTTTTCAGGGTGCTGCTGTTGGTGTCTGCCTGAGCTATGGTGATAGCCTCGGTCACCTCCTCTTTTTCCTTCTCGGGTATGATCAACCCTTCAATCACCGTACCGGCGCGCGTCAATTCGTCTCTTAGCAGCTCGGTTACATGTGGTGTGTATTGGATGAACTGTCCGGTATTTACCGCGTTCCCACTCCCAGAGAGCGCGGCGACCTGAGAGTTGTTGATATTAAATGTATTATTCGTCACGAATAGGTCTCCTTCTGACTGATAATCGAGACGCCGGAAAGCTGAGAAAAGCGCCGTTCCAGCAGCTGTTCCACGCATGCGCTCCTGGTCCGCTGGATTCGCACGTTGGTAAGCGTCTACGGCATGTTCATAATATGCCGGTGATTTGTAGGAGTGCGTAATTACATGATCGAGAATCTCTTGCCTCACGTCGGCATTCATCTCGCTAGTAAACCAGTTTAACACCACAGACACCAACTCGCCAAAAAAGGTGTCCTTCAGCCCACGAGCAAGGCCCAGCCGAGCTTCGATGCTCATGTCTTCTGTAGCCTGCTCCATAAAGTCGAGATTCTGTAAACAATACGTTTCGTTCATGGCAAATAGGCGGTAAGCCCAACTCCGGACATTGTCCGGCCGAGATGCTACGTCTGGAAGATCAATGCCCATGTCATTGATGCTGAGTGATGAGTTCTCCGTGATTGCCCAAACCGAATATTGTGATACCATTGCATCATCGTGTTTTCCTAAAACTTTCACGATTTCCGCATTGCTATAATTGGGGTCTAAAAGATTCTGAGGTGCACGATTGAGACCGATTATTAGCAGTGCTGCTTTGATCGTTTCCGGATCTGCCGTCTGAATATTTACTGGGAGTCCGTGGAGAGTAAGTTCTTCCGGTCTAATATGCTGAAGTGCAGCGAGAGTAATCATCTGGCTAGGAAAGTTAAGTCGGCGCAAATCAGTTTCGGCTGTCATCCTACTCAGCTTATAAAGCGCTGCGACGCCAGCTGTAACAATCTCTGGGTCACTGACGTGATCTTCGATTGCTCTGATTATAGCGTCTCGGGAGTCTTTGCGGCCGATATGAGCCAAGCCGTTTAACGCCCATCTCTTGACCTTTAGGTCGGTTTTCCTGTGGCTGAGTCCGACGAGTGTTGTCTCCATGGCATAATGATTGTTGGGGTGAATCCGGTATCCACGTCGGTAAAGTCTGCATAGATCTTGTAGCGCATTTTTTGTCGGCACCGGATTCCCGCTGCCAATCTGATGTTCCAAATAGGTTAGAACAGAGCCGCTAATGAATTTAGGAAGTCCCGATGTCAATGTTTCCTGCCGAAAACGCGAGTTCCAGTATAAAATGCTTCGAGAACCGATCGCGACCATGGGTCGAAATCGTCAATATTATTAACGCGATTGCGAATATCCATCCACTCTAGATCATTGAGTGCAAGCCGTCGCCGGGTGGGTTCGAACCAAGTGGGACACTCCATCGAGACTACAGCCAACAGATCACCCGTCCCAGGTTCGTCATGCGAGAGGACAAATTTATGCAATTCAGCCTTACTTGAGAGTTCTCCGGAGTCGGCGCCGCCGCATAAAATATCGAGGTCAATCATCGTTGCTCGTACGCCGACATCAAGGATGCCCGCGTCCTTCGCGTTGAAGAGTGTTTGGTCATGTGGCGTGACTAAGGTCGAGAAACCGATTGACCGTTTGGCAAAAAAATTATCGCGATTGTCACGATAGCGACCGACGCGATAAGTCAGGACATGCGTTCCTTTAAAGACGCACACGAATGGGCGTACGACATAGAACCCTTCGTGGCCTTTCCTCGGGTTAATGTAGGTGTGTACGCCTCGGACCAACAGGCGAAGAACCCTGGATGGCTCAATCATAAGGCCGCTACTTGCGAGTTGGGTGACGCGCCCAGACATGATTGCAAGCGTCGGCCCGCGCACTAGTTCGCGAAGTCGCCGACGCGCTTGGTAAGGCTGCCTAAGGTCTTCAGGGATGGCGGGGTCATTAAGGAAGTCCCGCAGGAAGTATTTCCCAGGTGATGTACGGTAAAATTGGCTGCGGTCACGCTTTGAGATAATATCTTCGCTCATGCGTGCCCCCAAGGTCTTATGCTGGGTTTTGCCATATAAGTTACAGGGTACGATACCTGATTTGTAGGCTTCCGCAATAATGGCGCGCGGGCTGAGCGGCCGACGTTCGTTCTTCAACACCTCTTCGGCGATCTTTAAGTAGGAATTGGTCATAGTGAGAGCCTACTGATCGTCGCCTGGCTGACATTATAGCTGCGGGCAACACTGCGCTGCGTTTCGCCTGCTTCCAAACGTGAGCGTGCTTCGCATTGTTGGAGCTTTGTGAGCTTGGGTTTCCTCCCGAACTGTACACCCAGGCCCTTCGCATCGAAACGGCCGCGCGCTATTCTTTCTACAATTCGTCGCTGCTCCAGTTTCGCCGCGACGTCGAGTGTCGCGATCACCAGGTCAGAAAAGGCGGCAGTTGTATCCACAATTGGCTCAGCCAAGGACCGAAGTCCGGCACCAATTCGGCGCATATCATGGACAATGGTTAGGACGTCCGTCGTGCTGCACGACAACTGGTCGACCGCCGGAATGATCACCACGTCACCGTCAGTGAGGATAGTCATCATCTTCTTAAACTGTGGACGGTTCCTGATCGCCCCACCCATGTGGTCGCGGAACACCAGTTCACACCCGGCCGCTTTGAGGCGGGCGAATGGGCTGATGAGGTCCGAAGCGTCGTTCGAAACGCAGGCGTAGCCGTAAATCATAGCTCAATCTGCATCGGAATTTCGCATCAGAAAACCCCCTTTTGGGCACTTCTCGCACCAATCTGAAGTCTGCCCGAGGGGCTAGCCCGCTAAATGAGGTGGCATGTTCCAGCGGCTGTACAGTGCCATCGCAGGACCTTGGCATGACTGGATCGCCGGCGTCACCTGCGTCCTTCTGTTACACGCTGCCCCTGTGACCTCTCGATTGGCTGACCCTGCCGGACGCCGCTCGCCTGCCCGCAATGGCGGCCGGCGACTATTTTCCCCTGACACGGTGCGTCATTCCTCGCGCCGCAAAATAGCCGCCGGCCGCCATCCTCCGCGTTGCTGCGGCCGCGCGCGGTGCGGGTCGATCGTCCTCCGGCCATCGGATCGCCATCGAGGCCGCATGGGGCGGCGTCGATCCAGCAAAGGACCACGGCTATGGCGATCATCGGCACCTTCACCAAAGGCGACAGCGGCATCTTCACCGGCACCATCCGTACCCTCGGCATCAACGCCAAGATCCGTATCGTCCCCGAACCCGACAAGGCGCGGGACAGCGCCCCCGATTACCGGGTATTCGCCCAGACCTTCGAGGTCGGCGCCGCCTGGCAAAAGACCGCCCAGGAGAGCGGCCGCGAGTATCTCTCCCTGAAGCTCGACGATCCCAGCTTCGCCCAGCCGATCTTCGCCAGCCTGTTCTCGGCGGAAGATGGCGAAGGCTTCTCCCTCCTGTGGTCCCGCCGCACCAACGGCTGAACCGCCAGGATGCCCCGCCCAGCCGGCGGGGCATTTCTCTGTACGCTCCAGGTATTCGTCCACGCAGAGCGACCGTTGGTGCCCTGCGGCGAGCCATTCCGGCTCCGGTCATGACGGGTCCGCCACGCTCGGCATGGCGGACAACATGAAAAAGACCAGGGAGAGAGGCGCTTCTCCTCTCTCCCCCGCGAACGCCGGCTACAGCCCGGCAGGACCGCGTGCGGCGCAGGGTGTGGCCCCGCTTGCGCGCAGCCCGGCCGGTCCCGCCGTCATTCGCCCCCCTCTCTCCCGCGCGGTCGCCCGCCTCCGGGAAGCACGCGCGGGTGCTTCCCAAGCGAGTTTACCAAGAGGGAACAGGATCATGACCACCACGACAGCCCAGACCGTCCGCAATACCGTCCTCCACGGCGATAGCGTCGCGCTGATGCGCCGTCTGCCGCGCCATTCGGTCGATTTCATCCTCACCGACCCGCCCTATCTGGTGCGGTATCAGGGCCGGGACGGCCGCACGGTCCGCAACGACGACAACGCAAGCTGGCTCAAGCCCTCGGTGAACCAGATGCACCGGGTGCTGAAACCGGGCGGGTTCTGCATTTCGTTCTATGGCTGGAACCGGATCGCCCTGTTTGCCGAGGCATGGGAACAGGCCGGGTTCCGCATGGTCGGGCACATTGTGTTTCGTAAGAAATACGCCTCGTCGTCCCGGTTCCTGCGCTACGCCCACGAAAGCGCCTATCTGCTGGCAAAGGGCGACGTGCAGGTGCCGCGCCATCCGATCCCGGACGTGCTGGATTTCGACTACACCGGCAACCGGCTGCACCCGACACAAAAGCCGGTGTCGGCCCTGCGGCCACTGATCGAGGCGTTTTGTCCCCCGGGCGGTCTGACGCTAGACCCGTTCTGTGGCTCGGGATCCTCGCTGGTCGCGGCCCGGAGCCTCGGGCGGGACTGGCTGGGCATGGAACTGGACGCCGGGCACGTCGCCACCGCGACGCATCGGCTGACCACAGGCGAGGGGAGGGCGGCCGCATAGGCCGTCCTTCTCTCCTTCCAGATCGGATCGCCCATGGGCGATCCGGCTGTGGAAAACGGCGCTCGCCGGGCCGTGCCCGGCTCGCAGACGGGTCGTGGCAAAAATCGCGCCGCGTGGCCGCGGCGCGTCAGAACGGCTTCAGCGCCGGGTCGTCCTTCAGCAAATGATAGCCGGTCTCGGTCATCCAGCGGGCACGGGCGAGATGGCTGTCATAGGCATGCCGCGCGCGTTCCGGCTCCCGGTCGGGGTCGATCCGCAGGATCTCGCGCGCGCACGCTTCGCGCGGCGCGCCGTCCCGCACCGCGTCCAACAGCATGAGGTAGGTGATGAGATGCAGCCGGTCGTAATCGGTCAGCGTCTCGCCGGCCGGTGCGAACTCGTCGGCCGGGCCGGCATCGACCTTCGGGCGGGTCACTGGGGCCTCGCGTGCTGACCGGTCATGGACATAGTGATCTCCGGGCGTGGTGATGCCGCCGCATTGCCTAGCAGAAGGCGCGAACCGGCGGCAGGTTCCCGAATCGCGCGATGACATTGCGTAACAGCAGGGGGACGGCACTGCCTGCTTCCATTAGTGGTCAATATAACCATTAAGATGGTCGTATAGTCCATTCATGTGGTCATGATCTGCCCGGTTCGCGTCCAGTGCCGCCATGATAACGGCGCGACAGATCAGGGCGGGACGGGCCTTGTTGGGCTGGTCCCAGCAGCAACTGGCCGACAGGGCCATCCTGTCCCGCAATGCGGTGGCCAAGCTGGAACGCGGCGAGGTCGATCCCCGCGCCAGCACCGTCGAGGCAGTGCGCCGCATCCTGGAACAGCATGGCGTGATCTTCGTGCCGGCCAGCGGCCGCATCGGCGAGGGCGTGCGCGCCGCCACCCCAGCCGAGTAACGAGCCTCGATCATCGCGTCATACGCGAAACGTATCGGCTGATACGGCAGGCGGGGCTTTCTTTTGCGAAACCGCAACCAGACCTGAAGGGTTCCCATCTCGGCACCCCGAACGCGAGGACCCGGCGGATGCGTAAACTCGACCGCGCGCGGCTGAATCCCGCGTATCGCTACCTGGAGACCTTGTCGGACGATCTGCTCGCCTTCGAGTTCATGCGGCGCGGCGATGCCTATCGCGCCGAGTGCGCGGCCGCCCGTCAGGAGGATCGGATTTCGCCTGAGCCGGATCGCGGCCGGCACTGGGGGGTACGATTTCCTTGCCGATCCGGATCGCACGTCATTGGAGGAACCGGTATTCTGGCGTGCCGACGCGCTTGCGGGACATGTGTGGCTGACGCCGGCACCTGACCTTCTGGTTGCCGATACGCTGGTCCGCTTCGAACCGGAATGTTGGGGCGGTCGGTCCGTCGGCCGGCCGACACCCGACGGTTATCATCTGATCGTCATGCCGGTGCCGGGCGTAACCCATCATCTGTTTTTCACCGGAACCGACCCGCCCGCGTTTGGCACACCGCTGGCACCGATGCCGATCTTCGATCCGTGGCATCGCGAACGGCTGGACGCCACGCTGGCCTTCTGGCGCTTCGCGCAGAACCCGAAATTCTCTGCCGCGCTACGGATCCGACTGCCGAAGCCGACGTCTCGGTCACTGGAGGCGGCGTTCATGCTCTGGGCGCTCGACCTGCGCCGTCACGGTGCCAGCCTGCGCGAGGTGGCCGAATTGCTGTTGGGACCGATGCCCAAAGACTGGGATGACACCGACCAGCGCAGTTTCACGCGGCGCCTGGTCACCCGCGCCAAGGCGATGGCAGCCGGCGGCTATCGTCTGTTGCTCAAGCCGCGGCGTCGCATAGCGCGATGATGGCGGGCGACAGGTTCGCTGCTCCAGCAAAACTCTCGCCTGACTTCCATGGACATGATAGGTTACATGTAACCACATCGGAGGACATCATGGCCACCGCATCCAATTCACGCCCGTCCCGCACCAAGGTCAGCGAACATCGCGCCCGGCTGCGCGCACAGGGCCTGCGCCCGATCCAGATCTGGGTGCCGGACGTCCGGGCCACCAGTTTCCGTTCGGAAGCGCACCGGCAATCGCTGGCGGTCGCGGCGAGTACGCATGCAAGCGACGACCAGGCGTTCATCGACGCCGTCGCCGATTGGGGCGATGAATGAAGCGGGGCGAGATCTGGACGGTTTCCGGCGGCAAGGACTACGCGGGCAAACCGCGCCCCGTGGTGATCGTGCAGGACGACAGTTTCGACGGTACCGACTCCAACACGGTCTGCGCCTTCACCAGCGATCCGACCGAGGCGCCGCTGTTCCGGCTGCCGGTGGAGCCGAATCCGCGCAACGGCCTGCGTGCCGTCAGCCGCCTGATGGTCGACAAGATCACCACCGTGCCGAAATCCAAGGTCGGTGCGTATGTCGGGCGCCTCGACGATGCGGATCTCGTCCGTCTCAATCAGGCGATCCTGGTCTTTCTCGGCCTGGCGGTATCGCCGAGGGGCCGGCATCCCGCCTGACGCCCCTGTGGCACTGGATTCTCCTTGCACGCACCACCGGTCACTCTAATATGACCTCATGGGGTCACAAAAGGAGGCCGTCATGCAGACCATCCAGATTCGGGACGCCAAGGCGAAGTTCGCAGCACTAGTCGACGCGGCGGAGCACGGCGAGCCGACCACGATCACCCGGCACGGCCGCCCGGCGGCGGTGCTGGTGCCGATCGCCGATGCGCGGCGGCTTTATCCCGATGACCGTCCGTCGTTCGCGGACCTGCTGCTGGCGTTTCCCGGTGGGCCTGAGGTGACCTTCGAGCGTGACCAGACACCGCTGCGTGACATTGATCTGTGAGCGCCGGCTATCTTCTCGACACCTCGGTGCTGTCCCTGCTGGCGCCTGGCCGAACGCCGCCATCCGACGCGTTGGCGGGGTGGCTGCGCAGGCATGGCGAACGGCTCTATCTCTCGACGGTGACGATCGCGGAGATCGAGCAGGGGATCCATAAGCTCCGGCGCGCAGGGGGAATCGAGCGTGCCGACCTGCTGACCCATTGGCTGGATGCGCTGATCCGAGACGGCGGCGAGCGCATCCTGCCGCTGGATACCGCGACGGGCCGGGCGACCGGGGCGCTATCGGACCAAGCGATCGCGATCGGCCGGCATCCGGGTTTCGCCGACGTGGCCATCGCCGCCACCGCGATCGTCCATGATCTGGTGCTGCTGACCTGCAACGGCCGGCATTTCGCGCCGCTGAGGGTGAGCCACTTCGATCCGCTCGACGGCCTCCCCGAGGATTGAGGCATCCGGCGGGATTTCCGCCGCCATGATCAGGGCTATTTCCTCGTCGGTTAGCATGTGGGCGGGAATCGCCACACGGTTCGGCTTGGACATCGGTATGGCGTCCTCCTGTATACAGTCATGGCAGCCTGACGGGTGTGACCATCGCGTGCAACGGTCGCGTTTTCACGATGCCATGCCCGGTCGAATTCGGCACCCCCCGGAAATCGACCCTGAGCAGCACGCCATGATCCGCCGATCGTGCCTGAAAACCACTTTCAGGCACGCTCATGCTCGAAATCCCCGCCACCTTGCCCGCGCGCTTCCTCCGCACCCCGGAGGCGGCCCGCTTTCTCGGCGTTTCCTGCCGTACATTGGAACGCCATCGCACCTTTGGCACCGGGCCGCGCTATCGCAAGCTCGGGGGCCGGATCGTCTACAAGATCGCGGAACTGCAAGCCTGGGCCGACCAGGGGCTGCGCCGCTCGACCACCGATCCTGACGGCGGGTTCATCCCCCTGCCGAAAGCGCCGGCGCAGGGAAGATGGCCATGACCCGGCCGTTCCCTGCACTGATGGATCGTGTCCGCCCGCGCGATGCCATCGACCTGATGGCCTGGCCCTGCTTCGCGTTGGGCAAGCAGCGCCGGCTGGCTCCCATCGCCTACGCGCAGCGCGGCCGCTTCCTCCGGGTCACGCCCACGAGCACGGCCGGGCTGGCAACCATCTGGGATGCTGACATCCTGATCTGGGCGGTGTCGCAACTCGCCGAGGGCAAAGACCGGCATCTGGTGGTCTCCCCGGAACTGTCGGTATCGGGCCTCCAACTGCTTCGCTTCCTCGGCCGATCCACCGGCCAGACGCAATATCGTGCCCTCCACGCGGCGCTGGAGCGGTTGCGGACCTCCGAGGTAGAAACGAACGTTGGCATTCCCGAGGGGGCGCCGGTCCGCTTCCGCTGGATCGAACGCTGGGAACGGCAACAGGCCGCCTTACTGATCGTGGTACCCGACTGGCTGTTCGTTGCCATCGTCGAGCGCCGCCGGATGGTGCGGGTCGATCCGTCCTATTTCCGTCTGACCGGAGGAATTGACCGCTGGTTATGGCGTCTGCTGCATCGGCACGGCAACAGGAAATCCACAGGCTGGTCCATCGCCCTTTCCGATCTTCATGCACGGTCTGGCAGCCTTGCCCGGCAGGCCGATTTCTGTGTGCTCCTGCGCAGGGCTGTGCGGCGTCTGGCGGCCTCTGGCGTGCCGGTCGCCATCGTCAGGAGCGGCTCGACCGAGCATCTGCACCACGTGCAATCCACCGACAGGATTCACAGTGCCAATGAAGTGCTTGTGCATAACGCGGGTTTTCATCCCCAGAATGTAGGGAGGGGGCTGTGAATCACCTCGGCAGATCACACGTGGCCGTTCCGCGCAATACACGTGATTCCACGGCGTATCACACGTGGAAAACGGCCCTAACCGCTTGCAATCCAACGCAATCGCCCGTCCCTGACTCTTGGATTCTTAAGTACAAGACTCTTCTTGTACCTTGTAGGGCATTCGGTAGCCGCGATTCCGGCCATTTTTCAGGCTTCGGGAGACGGCCATGAGCACGTCTCCGCTGGTCCCCGTCACCCAGGTCGAAGTGACTTGGATCGAGAAGCGCATCGAGCACTGGATCCGCTTCGGGCACCCCGTCGAGGACCGGATCCTCGACCGGCGCCGGCGGCTGATGAGCTTCATGCCGGGCAGCGTGTTCGCGTTCGTCCGCTGGGCGGCGAACGATTACGGCACTGTGGTGTCCTGCATCGACATCGTGCGGGCTGTAGGGGCTCAGGAAGCCTTCCAGACGGTGCCCTTCGTGCGCCCCGGCGGCGAGAGTCTGCTCCGGCAATCGGGCTGGCCGAAGGTCCGGCGCGTGCTGGAAGCGATCGACGGCATTGAAGCGCAGAAGATCGATCCGTGTGCGGTCGCGCCCGAGCATTGGCGGCATCTGCACAACCGCATGCTGGCAGGGCAGGCGCCGCGTCCCTACACGCGCGAGCGCCATGACGCATGGATGCGGCGGAGGGCGGTGTCATGACGCCTTTCCGCTCGCCCTATGCGCCCCTGCGCGTGCTCGACCTGTTCAGCGCGGCGGCCGGTGGCTGGACGCTCGGCCTGCATCGCGCGGGCTTCGTCACCGTTGCCGCCTGCGAGATCGTGGAATGGCGGCGCATCCTCTATGCCGGGAACAATTCGCATGTCCGCCTCTACGATGATGTCCGTACGCTCACCGCAGGGCGACTTGTTTCCGACCTCGGATATCTTCCCGATATCATCGCCGGTAGCCCGCCCTGCCAGGACATCTCGCCCGCGAACACGAAAGGCCGTGGTGTCGACGGCGAACGCAGCAGGCTCTATTTCGAGGCGATCCGTCTCATCGGAGAATGCCGTCCTCGCTGGTTCGCTCTTGAGAACAGCGCTGGCTTGCGAACTCGCGGCGCGGACCGGGTGCTCGGGGCACTGGAGGCGCTCGGCTACGCCGTCGAAGCGTGCGTGGTGGCTGCTGCGCATGTCGGCGCCAACCACGAGCGTAAACGCTCCTGGCTCATCGGCCATGATCCCGAACAGATTGCCGACGCCGGTCTCGCAATCGCAGCAGGGCGGGATGCGTATGGAAGGCGGCGCGGGCGCGCGAAAAGCGATGAAGGAGTCCGGCCTGTACGATGTGTTCCGCAGCACCCGGATGGCGACGCCGCGTGCGACGGATGCGCACCGGGGCGGACGCGGCGACGTGTTGGCCCAGCTCACGGAACAGAACAGTCGTCACGCCGGGATGCCGACACCACGGGCGTCGGACATGAAAGCGGGCGGCCATGGCGATGCTGGCCGGATGGGCACGGTACGACACCACCTCAATGCAGTGGCGGCGCTGGAAACACTGCCGACGCCGACGAAGCGGGATCGCCGGATGGATTGCTGGAGCGACGCTTACGACCGGCGGAAATCACCGTCGATGGATGCGGTGATGGACGGCGCGATGACGGGTCGGGCGACGGCGAAATGGGCCGGGGCGCGCGCGTTGGCGACGCTGCTGCGGAGCCATGGGCTGACTGGAACGGCGGCCCTGCCCGTCACCTATTGTTGGATGATGGGTTATCCGCCTGGCTGGCTGGCACACGCGTTGCGCTCGGCGATGGAACAGGGGCTCTTGCGGCCAGTCTCATCGTCGAGGCGTTCGGGGATGCGGTCGTCCCGCAGATCCCCGAAGCCATAGGCCGCGCGATCCTGCGCACGGAACTCGCGCTCGATGCGGTGTTCGGGCGTGGCCTGTCGTGCATTCCCGTCTCTCGCGATCGGCACGCAGACGGTGACGGAGGCGCGCCATGACCCGGTTCGGATGGTTCTTCACCACCTATTTCGTCGTGTTGGCGATCGGTATTGCCGCGATAGTCCATCCGCGGCCCCGCCTGGTGTGGAATGCCACTGCCAGTGCGCCGGTCGGGTTCTATTGGGTGGCAGCATCGAGCAATTCGCCGTTGCACCATGGCGATCTCGTGCTGTTGCGCCCTGATCCAGCAAGTGCCCGGCTTTTCGCGCGGCGCGGCTATTTGCCAGCGGGTGTCCCGCTGCTCAAGCGCATCGCGGCAACGGCCGGGCAGCTGGTGTGCGAGCGCAATGGCGTGCTGGCGATTGACGGCGTGCATGTCGCCGATGCGCTGGCGACCGACCATCGGGGGCGTCCGCTCATGCCGTGGACGGGGTGTCGTCGGCTCCAGCCTGGCGAGATCTTCGTGCTGATGCGCGATGTTCCGGCATCGCTGGATGGCCGCTACTTCGGGCCAAGTCCGATTACGTCCGTAATCGGCCGCGCGTTGCCGCTCTGGACACGGAACGGGCAATGAGTGGAGCGGTGCTAACGCTCCTGGCCGCCTGCGGTATTGCGGCGCCGTCGCCACTCATGGTGCCGCTGGATGGATCGCCGGTTTGCACGATGGCAGCCGCTCCGGCGCAGAGGATTCTGCACGCTCCTGATGTCGATGCTCGTCTTGCACGCTGGGCACCGCAGATCGACGAGGCCGCACGCCAGTTCGCACTGCCATCGTCCTGGTTGCGCGCGATCTTGCGCGTCGAGAGTGGCGGCGATCCGGCCGTGACTTCGCCGAAAGGCGCGATGGGCCTGATGCAACTCATGCCGGCGACGTGGCAGGACCTGCGCACTCGATACGCACTCGGTGCCGATCCCTACGCGCCAGCGGACAACGTCATGGCCGGTGCAGCTTATGCGCGGGAGATGTTCAACCGTTACGGTGCACCGCTGTTTCTTGCCGCCTACAATGCAGGGCCGGACCGTATCGACGACTATCTGTCGCATGGCCGTCCGCTGCCGGATGAGACGCGGCGTTATGTCGCGACGTTGGTGCCGCTACTGGCTGATCCCCTGCCGCTCCTCGACATCGTGCGTGCGGAGCGCGTGCAGCCGCGCCGTTCGTTCGTCGTTCATCCGGCCGTCGGCGATTTGCTTGTCGTCGGCCCGTCCTCCGGCCTGTTCGTGTCTCTCGGCCGGGATGGAGACGGGTCATGACGGTCCAAGCGGTCTGGCGGAAGTTTCGAAAGCGTGGCGGTCCTTGGCAAAGAAGGCGACAGAATCGAGAGGAAACAAAAGGGAGGGCAAGATTAAGCACAGTGCTGTGGCCTGTGGTTTGGGGGCGGGAGGGCGCGGTTTTCCTCATGTTCCAACAGTGCCGCCCGACGGGCGGCGTGCCGCACACAGGCCAGACAGGGCGGAAAACCGCCAATGTCGCGGCACTGTCCGGCCCGAACGGGGGCTGCGATGCGCCGTCCGCGTGATCCGCCCGGCGAGGGCAGCGCGGTCCGGCCGCGCCTCGGCCGCATCCGGGGGGATCGGCCACCCAGGCTGGCGCGGACCCAGATCCTGGTCGCGCGCCAGCGTGCTGGCAGTGGACGCGGACGCCAGGGGCATCAGCAGGGCGCCGCCTCTACACGGCGTCCCTCGGGCGGACGCGGCGGCGTTGCCGCCTGGCAGGCCGGTCATGCGCTGCTGGCGCAGCGCGCCCGGCGTGTGGTGGTCAAGGCGCGGATCGTCCGTCACGGCGCGAAGATGACGCCGCTGCGAGCGCATCTGTCCTATCTCCGCCGGGAAGGCGTCACCCGCGACGGCCAACCGGCGCGCATGTTCGACGCCGCCGGCGACGATGCTGACGCCGGCGCCTTTGCACGCCGCGCCGAAGGCGACCGCCGGCATTTCCGTTTCATCGTCAGCCCCGAGGACGCGGCCGAACTGACCGACCTGCACGCCCATACCCGCGACTTGGTGCGGCAGATGGAGCAGGATCTCGGCATCGGCCTGGATTGGGTGGCGGTCGATCATTGGAACACTGACAACCCGCATGTGCATCTGATCGTGCGGGGCCAGACCGATCGCGGCGCCGACCTGACCATCCACCGGGAGTATATCATCCGCGGCTTGCGGGCGCGGGCTGAGGACCTGGCGACGATGGAACTCGGGCCGCGCTCCGAGCGCGAGATTCGTCATCGGCTCGGCCGGGAGGTCGCGGCGGAGCGCTGGACCCAACTGGATCGCACCCTGCAACGGATGGCAGAGCAACAGCCGGAGGGGATTGTCGATTTGCGCCCCAGCGCGGCGGGTCCGGAAGACGACCCGGAGATCCGATCGTTGCTGATCGGGCGGCTGCAGCGGCTGGAGGCGATGGGGCTGGCGCAACCGGAAGGATCAGCGCAGTGGCGGCTGTCCGAAAACGCGGAACAGACCCTGCGCGACATGGGGCTGCGCGGCGATATCATTCGCACCATGAACCGGGCGCTGGGTCGGGAGACCAGCGATGCGATTATCCACGATCTTGCGGGGCCGGCGCAGCCGGTGGTGGGGCGGGTCGCCGGCAAGGGGCTCGACGATGAACTGGCCGGGCGGCCCTACCTCATGGTCGAGGGCGTCGACGGGCGGTCGCATTATGTACGCCTCGGGCCGGCGGCGGCCATCACCGACATCCCGGACAATGCCATCGTCCGGGCGGCGACCGACAGGGGCGGGCGCTGGACCAGCGTGCGGGTGCTCTCCGACTGGTCGCTCGATCGCCAGGTCACCGCGCAGGGCGCCACCTGGCTCGACCGGGAACTGGTCGCGCGCGAGAAGACACCGCTGGCCCCATCAGGCTTCGGCGGCGAGGTGGGCGCGGCGCTGGAGAGCCGGACGAAGCATCTGGTCGGGCAGGGGCTGGCGCGCCGACGGGGGCAGCAGGTTCTGTTCGTCTCGGATCTGCTCGGTACCTTGCAGCGGGAGGAACTGGCGGCGGTCGCGAAGACGATCGGACACGAGACCGGCCTGACCCATCATGCGATGACAGACGGGGAGACTGTCCGAGGGCGCTATCACCGTCGGGAGACGCTGGCCTCTGGACGCTTTGCCCTCATCGTCAATGACGCCGAGGGCGAATTCAGCCTCGTGCCGTGGCGACCGGAAGTGGAACGGGCACTCGGGCGCGACGTGGCGGCGACGCTTCGCGGCCAGTCGGTCACGTGGCAGTTCGGCTCCGATCGCGGGCTGGAGGTCTGGTAGAAAGAAACAGTAATTGCCGCAAGAGCGGCAATTTCCGCTTCCGCCTCATCTCAGTCGTGTTCTTGGCAATTGCGACCGTCAAAAAGCTGACATGCGGAGGTCTGACTCCAAAATAATTATCGCGGTTTTAGAGTCACCAGTTGATACTGCGGCCATGCCGTGAAAGTGAGGGTGGTCTGGTCAAGATCGACCGGGCCTTAGATCGGGTGATTAAACCTGCGGGCACCGCCCTCCCGCAGCAACACGCTCTGGTTGTGCCACAGGCGCTCAAAATCCGGGTTTCGGGATCGAAGTTCCTGGACAAGTGTTTCCACTCGTTGCTTGTCGCCGTGAATGCTCGCAGCCCGGAATTCCGCAAGCACCCGCTGCGCACTGCTTTCCCAGTTATTAAGGAAATTACGGGCACCGGGAGCAAGAAAGACGTAGCGCAGTAGGTTGCGCTCCCTGCTGTCCAGCCATCCGACAAAGAGATTTCGGGCCGGTTCGTTGGCGGCGCAGGCGTTCCACAGGGTGTCCAGCACATAGCAGGGCACGGTCATCTGCTCGGGGAAAGTTCGGACCGGTTCGGGAAGACCGGACGCAGCGGGGGATAGTGCCGCGTCGGGGTCTTTCATCTGCGCCAGTTCGAATAGATAGAGCCGTTCAGCGGGGGATAGATGCAGGGCTGTGGCAATGCGCGCCAGTGTAGCCGTCGAGCAGGAGACATCCCGGCCCTGTTCAAGCCACGTATACCAGGTCGTGCTGATGCCACAGAGCTGGGCGGCTTCTTCCCGCCGCAATCCCAGTGCCCGGCGTCGTCCCGGTAGCGGGTGCAGACCGACATCCCCGGGCGAGAGGGCATCACGACGGGCACGCAGGAAAGCCCCAAGGGCGCGGTGCTGTTCGGAGGAAAGACGCATGATGGTGGTTTTTATACCAGTATAAAAGAAGACCTTATACCCATTTTTTATATCTGACAGCTTGGATCTCAACGAGTCATGAGACGACGGAGAGAGACGATGACGGAACCTTATACGGCAAAGCACTATGCCGCACGGGCACAGGATTATGTCGCCAGCGCGGTACACAGTCAGGGAAGCGACCTGGATAGGGTCGAACGCCTGGTGGCGGGAAAGGGGCTGCGACGCGTTCTGGATATCGGTTGCGGAGGAGGCCACGTCACCTATCGGCTGGCACCCCATGTTGGAGAAGCGGTCGCCTGCGACGTGACCGCCCCGATGCTGACCGCCGTGACGCAGGAGGCCGCGCGCCGGGGACTGTCCAACGTCACGACCGTGCAGGCGCCCGCAGAGAATCTCCCATTTGAGGACGAGAGCTTTGATGCCGTGTTCTGCCGCTTTACGACCCATCACTGGTCGGATGCGGTGGCCGGCTTGCGGGAGGCGCGACGTGTGCTGGCACCGTCAGGGATGGCTTTGTTCATTGATGTGACGGCTCCACCTTCCGCCCTACTGGATAGCTGGCTGCAGTCGATGGAACTGTTGCGCGATATCTCGCATATTCGGAATTACGGAGTGGCTGAATGGACGATCCTGCTGGAACAGGCGGGCTTCGTTCTTCAGACCGTGGAGTCCCATCGTCTGCGTATGGACTTCGAAAGCTGGGTGGCGCGGACGAAAACACCACCTGAATGTGTCGCGGCCATCCGGTCTCTGCAACATGCCGCACCGAACGATGTAGTGCGCCATTTCGGAATTGAGGCTGATGGCAGCTTTATGATCGACGTCAGCAGCTTTCAGGTGGCATAGTTGTGAATTTGTCGGTGATTGTCTCCGGGAAACTCATAATGTGTAATCATTCAATCTGGAAACGGTTTTTTAGTATCGGGAGGGAAAAGACATGAGCCGGGAGTCCGTGCAGGCATTTTTTGAAACGCACGCACCAGACCTAGAACCCGTGGTGCTGACGGACAGTACGGCGACGGTAGCGGAAGCCGCTCAGGCGCTCGGGGTGCAGGAAGGGCAGATTGCCAAGACGCTGGCGCTGAAGGTCGGGGATGAACGGATTCTGGTCGTGATGGCAGGCACGGGACGGCTGGATAACCGCAAGACGAAGGATACGTTCGGGAACAGGCCCCGCATGCTGCCTGCGGAAGAAGTGCTGGAACTGACCAGCCATCCGGTCGGTGGCGTGTGTCCTTTCGGACTGCCGCAGCCGGTCAGGGTGTTCTGTGATGCCTCACTGCGCGCATTCGATGTGGTCTGGCCAGCAGCAGGAGGCAGAAACAGCTCTGTGTGTCTGACACCGGAGCGGCTTGTGGAGCTTGTTGGTGCAGAATGGGTTGATGTCAGTCAGAACTGACGTCTGCATCCGCCTTCATCTCGCTCGTTCGATTAGGCTTTCATCGTGTTCTGGCCAGGAAACAGCCAGCCCTGAGGATGCCTCACGCCCTGCTGGCGGCCGAGTTTCCACCACTCCCGCAGCAACGTCAGCAGGTCGGCCGGCAGCATGGCGTTGCGATAACGGCCCCCTTTGCCCCGTTCAACACGCAGCAGCATGCGCGCGCTGTCGATATCGCTCACCTTGAGGGCGGCGACCTCGGCCACGCGCAGACCCGCCCCATAGCCGACCGAGAGCGCCACCTGGTGCTTGAGGCAGGTGGTCGCGTTGAGCAGGCGGGCAACCTCATCGCGGCTCAGCACGACAGGCAGGTTGCGGGGATGTCTGGTGCGAACCAGCTTGCGCGCAAGATCAGGTCGGTCGAGCGTATAGGTGAAGAAAAACCGCAGCGCCGACACGATACTGTTCATCGTCGGTATCGGCAGGCCGGCTTCGTGCTGCTCGATCTGGAACTGACGGACCTCCTCCGCCGTCGCCGTGTGCGGAGAACGGCCCAGATGGGTCGCAAAACGACCGACGTCACGGATATAATTGCGCTGCGTCTCGCGCGAGAACCCCCGCATCGTCATGTCGTCGATCAGGCGCTGGCGAAGAGGGCTGATCGCGCCTACGGAAATAAGCTCCGTCATCATCTGGCTCCTTGTGTTGAACACAAGCCAGAGTGCGGCGGACCATCAGGCCAGCTTCAAATAAAACACCTATTTCACGCCGTGGTGACAGACAGCCACGTTACACCATTCCCGCGCAGCGGGTTGGTTCTTCCCCCGCAATTCGGCCGTTCGATAAATGCAACGAGACTTGGGCGTTCCGCTGATCCCGCCATCTCCCGCTAATCCTACGCACGCCTACGAAGCTCGTCGATTGTTGTTGCTGCGGCTGAATTCCGACCTTTCTTATCTGTCCCGTTCTGTAACGACGGATGGGACCGATGACCAGAAGCCGGATTCTCTGGGGCCAGATGCTGGGGGCACTGTTCGCGGTGCTCGCCGGCCTATGGGGTGCCACCGAGTGGACCGCGTGGCGGCTGGGTTTCGCCCCGGCGCTGGGCCGACCCTGGCTCCAGGTTCGGGGTGTTCCGGTCTATCCCCCTCACGCATTCTTCCCGTGGTGGCTGCATTACGACCGCTACGCCCCGCGCGTGTTCGCGATCGGCGCGCTAAGCGCCACTTTGGGCGGCATCGGTGCGATGCTGATCGCCCTGCTGGGCTCGCTGTTGCGCGCCCGACAGGCGGCGATCGTCACCACCTACGGCTCGGCCCGCTGGGCGGTCCGTGACGATCTGCGCCACGCCGGCCTGCTCGAGCCTGCCGGCGTGCCGATCGGCCGCGACGGGCGGGAGATCCTGCGCCACGAGGGGCCGGAGCATGTGCTGGTGTTCGCCCCCACCCGTTCCGGCAAGGGCGTCGGGCTGGTGGTGCCGACCCTGCTGTCCTGGTGCGAGAGCGTCATCGTCCATGACATCAAGGGCGAGAACTGGACCCTGACCGCGGGCTGGCGGGCGCAGTTCTCCCACGCCCTGCTGTTCGACCCCACCGATCCGCGCTCCGCCGCCTACAACCCGCTGCTCGAAGTACGGCGCGGGATCTGGGAAGTCCGCGACGTGCAGAACATCGCCGATGTCCTGGTCGACCCGGAAGGCGCGCTCGAACGCCGCAACCATTGGGAGAAGACCAGCCACGCCCTGCTGGTCGGCGCGATCCTGCACGTTCTCTACGCCGAGCCCGACAAGACGCTGGCCGGCGTCGCGACCTTCCTGTCCGACCCGTCGCGCGCGATCGAGCGCACCCTGCGCATCATGATGAGCACGCCGCATCGCGGCGCGCAGGGCGTGCATCCCGTGGTCGCCCAGGCGGCCCGCGAGTTGCTGAACAAATCCGACAACGAGCGCTCCGGCGTGCTGTCGACCGCGATGTCGTTCCTCGGCCTGTACCGCGATCCGGTCGTGGCCGGGGTGACCAGCCGTTGCGACTGGCGCATCGCCGACCTGGTCGAGTCCGAACGGCCGGTGTCGCTCTACCTGGTGGTGCCGCCGTCGGACATCAGCCGCACCAAGCCGCTGATCCGCCTGGTGTTGAACCAGATCGGCCGCCGGCTGACCGAAAAGCTCGACAATCCCGCCCGCCGCCACCGGCTACTGATGATGCTCGACGAATTCCCTGCCCTCGGGCGGCTGGATTTCTTCGAGAGCGCGCTGGCGTTCCAGGCCGGCTACGGCATCCGCGCCTTCCTGATCGCGCAATCGCTGAACCAGATCCAGAAAGCCTATGGCGAGCACGACGCCATTCTCGATAATTGCCATGTTCGGATCTGCTTCGCGACCAATGACGAGCGCACCGCGCGTCGGATCTCGGACGCACTCGGCACCGCCACCGAACTGCGTAACATGAAGAATTATGCCGGCCACCGGCTGGCGCCGTGGCTGCCGCATCTGATGGTCAGCCGCCAGGAGACGCCGCGTCCGCTGCTGACCCCGGGCGAGGTGATGCAGCTGCCGGCGACCGACGAGATCGTCATGATCGCCGGCCTGCCGCCGATCCGGGCGCGCAAGCTCCGTTATTATGAGGACCGCGCCTTTGCCGGACGGGTGCTGCCGCCACCGGTGCTATCGGTGCAGGGCTATGCCGACCGGCCGCCGGGGCAGGGGGACGACTGGACCGGACTGGCGCCGGTCGCAGCCCCCACGGATGGGACAGGGAATACCGCCGATTCCTCACCGGGCGGCAATGGCGGCCTGCGCCAGGAACCGGAATTGCCCGTGCATGAGGATGCTGCCCCCGCGCCCGCCAACGAATTCGCCTTCGTCGATGACGAACCCGACGACGACGCCCGGCGTGCCCGCTTCGCGCGACAGACCACGCGCACGGCGGCGATGGATCGTGACGACGGGCTCGGGATGGAGAGGACACCATGAAATCCCGCTTCAACTGCTATTTCGATCCCAAGCTCGCCGACCGACTCACCGAGTTGTCGCTGCGCCAGGGCGTGCATCGCTCGCAGATCGTCGAGGCTGCCGTGGCCTCGTTCCTGTCGCCGGACGCGCTGGACCGCCAGGAAGCCGCCTATGTGCGGCGGCTGGACCGGCTGTCGCGGCACATGGAGCGGATCGAGCGGGATCTCACCATCGCCATCGAGGCGCAGGCGCTGTTCGTGCGCTTCTGGCTGTCGGTCACCGCCCCGCTGGCGCCCAGTCAGCAGGCCGCCGCCAAGGCGCAGGGGGCGCAGCGCTACCAATCCTATATCGAGACGCTCGGCCGCCGCCTGCAACGCGGCGACAGCCTGGTGCGGGAAATCAGCGAGGAAATCTGGCCGGAGCGGCGCCACGCGGCGGCCACGCCGACAGCCGATTTCACGCCGGACGATCCGGACCCTTCCGGTGATGAGGGGGAGACGGCATGACCGGACCTGACCGTTTCTCCGCACAGACGTCGCGCACCGTCCGCATGCTGCGCACCGCGATCGGCCCGGCCGTGGGCGACTATCTCGACGATCCCGACATCGTCGAGGTGATGCTCAATCCCGATGGCAGGATCTGGGTCGATCGCCTCGGCAGTGGCTTGGCCGATACCGGCCATCGCCTGTCCCCGGCCGATGGCGAGCGGATCATCCGCCTGGTCGCCTCCCATGTCGGCGCCGAGGTGCATGCCGCCAGCCCCCGCATCTCCGCCGAACTGCCGGAATTGGGCGAACGCTTCGAGGGCCTGTTGCCACCGGTGGTCACCGCCCCGGCCTTTGCCATCCGCAAGCCGGCGGTCGCGGTGTTCACCCTCGCCGATTACGTCGCGCACGGCATCATGACCGAGGCGCAGGCCACATTATTGCGCACTGCCGTTCACGAGCGCCGCAACATCCTGATCGCCGGAGGCACCTCGAGCGGCAAGACCACGCTCGCCAACGCGCTGCTGGCCGAGATCGCCGGCACCGGCGATCGGGTGATCGTGATCGAGGATACGCGTGAGCTGCGCTGCACCGTGCCCAATGTCGTCGCCATGCGCACCAAGGATGGCGTTGTCACTCTGTCCGACCTGGTGCGCTCGGCGCTGCGGCTGCGCCCGGACCGCATTCCAATCGGCGAGGTGCGTGGGCGCGAGGCGCTCGACCTGCTCAAGGCCTGGGGCACCGGCCATCCTGGCGGCATCGGCACCATCCACGCCGGCTCGGCCAGCGGCGCGCTGCACCGGCTGGAACAACTGATCCAGGAAGCCGTGGTCACCGTGCCGCGTGCCCTGATCGCCGAAACCATCGATGTCATCGCCGTGCTCACCGGCCGTGGCCGCGGTCGCCGCCTGTCCGGCGTCTGGGCCGTCGACGGCCTCGCGCCCGACGGCAGTTATGGGCTGACCGCGCTGGGCACGGCGCCCGGCGAGACCGTCATTCCCTTCACCTCCACCAAAGGACCCGTGTCATGATTTCTTCAAGATTTTATCGTCATGTTTCCCGTCTTCGTATTCTGCCATTCCTGGTCGGCATCGTGCTGCTCGCACCCTCAGCGTCTTATGCCGCCGGCTCGAACATGCCGTGGGAGCAGCCGCTGCAGCAGATTCTGGATTCCGTCCAAGGGCCGGTGGCCAAGATCATCGCGGTGCTGATCATCATCGGCACCGGACTGGGGCTGGCCTTCGGGGAGAGTTCCGGCGGCATGCGGAAGCTGATCCAGATCGTGTTCGGCCTGTCCATCGCCTTTGCCGCCGCCAGCTTCTTCCTGACCTTCTTCAACTTCTCCGGCGGCGCGCTGGCATGAGCGCGCCCGGCGACATCCCCGGCTGGTCGGTGCCGCTGCACCGCTCGCTGTCCGAGCCGATCCTGCTCGCCGGCATCCCGCGTGGGGCGGCGATCGCGCTCGGCACCTTTGCCGCCGCGATCGGACTCGGCCTGCAGCTCTGGTTGGCCGGGATCGCGCTCTACCTGATCGGCCACGCCGCCGCCCTGTTCCTCACAAGGCAGGATCCGCAGTTCGGCGCGGTGTTCGCGCGCCACCTGCGCGTCGCCCGCCACCATCTGGACGTGTGACCATGCTGGACCTGCGCGAATACCGGACCAGACGCCGGGAACTGGCGGATTACCTGCCCTGGGCCGGGCTGGTCGGTCCCGGCATCGTGCTGAACAAGGACGGCAGCCTGCAGCGCACCGCGCGTTTCCGCGGCCCCGATCTCGACGCCGCCACGCCGGCAGAGCTGATCGCGGTGACCGCGCGGGTGAACAACGCGCTGCGTCGGCTGGGCGAGGGTTGGGCGCTGTTCGTCGAAGCCGCGCGCGTTGAGGTGCCCGGCTACCCCGGCGGCGATTTTCCCGATCCGCTGTCCTGGCTGGTCGACGAGGAACGCCGCGCCGGCTTCGAGCAGCAGGGCGCGCAGTTCAAGACCACGCAATATCTCACCTTCTGCTATCTCGCCCCGCCCGAGCGCGCGGCCAAAGCCAGCCGCATCCTCTATGAGCGCGACCGCGATACTGGCGTCGACTGGTCGGAAGTGTTGGCCGCCTTCCGCGACGAGACCGACCGCGTGTTCGATTTGCTGGCCACCCTGATGCCGGAGTGCGTCTGGCTCGATGACGCGGGCACGCTGTCCTATCTGCACGCCACCATCTCGACGCATGGCCATCACCCCATCGCGGTGCCGGAGGTGCCATTCTATCTCGACGGCCTGCTGCCCGATTGCGACCTGACGCCGGGGATCGCGCCGCTACTCGGGCGCTGCCATCTGCGCACCCTGACCCTGCGCGGCCTGCCGGACAGCACCTGGCCATTGCTGCTCGATGAGCTGAACCGGCTGCCGCTGGCCAGCCGCTGGGTGGTGCGCTGGCTGCCGCTCGACAAGGCGGAGGCGCAGAAGGAACTCGGCAAAAAACGCCGGCACTGGTGGGCCAAGCGCAAGGGGATCGCTGCCCTGCTGCGCGAGGTGATCTGGCAGCAGGAGACCCGCCTGGTCGACAGCGACGCTGAGAACCAGTCGCGCGACGCCGACGCCGCTCTGCAGGAACTGGGATCGGATGCGGTCAGTTTCGGCTATTTCACTGCCACCATCACGGTCTGGGACGAACGCGAATCCCAGGTCGCCGAGAAGGTAAAGCAGATCGGCCGCGTCGTGCGCGGCAAGGGCTTCGTCGCGGTCGAGGAAAGTTTGAACGCCGTCGAGGCGTGGCTCTCCAGCCTGCCGGGTCAGTGCTACGCCAATGTGCGGCAGCCGCCGGTCTCGTCGCTGAACCTGGTGCATATGCTGCCGCTGTCCGCCGTGTGGGCGGGACCGGAGGGCAATGCCCACCTCGACGGTCCGCCGCTGCTGGTCGCCCGCACCGACGGCGCCACGCCGTTCCGGCTGGTGCTGCATCAGGGCGATGTCGGCCACACGCTGATCGTCGGGCCGACCGGAGCGGGGAAATCGGTGCTGCTGGCGCTGATCGCCTTGCAGTTCCGGCGCTACCCCGGTGCCCGGGTGGTGTTGTTCGACAAGGGGCGGTCGTCGAAGGCCGCGGTGCTCGCGACCGGCGGCAGCTTCCACGATCTGGCACTCAGCGACGACACGAGCCACGCTGTTGCCTTCCAGCCGCTGGCGCGGATCGACGATCCGGCCGAGCGCGCCTGGGCGGCGGAATGGCTGGCGACCTTGCTGGCGCAGGAGGGGATCGACCTCACCCCCGACGTGCGCGGCGCGGTCTGGTCGGCGCTGGGCAGCCTCGCGACGGCTCCGCGCATCGAACGCACGTTGACCGGCTTTTCCGCCCTGCTTCAATCCAACCGGCTCAAGGCGGCGCTGGAGCCCTATACGCTCGCCGGCCCGTTCGGGCGGCTGCTCGACGCCGAGCACGAGGAACTCGGCGACGCCGCGATGATGGCGTTCGAGACCGAGGATCTGCTGGGCTCGAAACACGCCGCTCGGGCGGTGCTGCTCTATCTGTTCCATCGCATCGAGCAGGGGCTGGACGGGCGGCCAACCTTGATCGGGGTCGACGAGGCGTGGTTCGCGCTCGACGATCCGGTGTTCGCGCCGAAACTGCGGGAATGGCTCAAGACGCTGCGCCGCAAGAACGCCAGCGTGCTGTTCTCCACCCAGAGCCTGGCCGACATCACCAACTCGGCGGTGGCGCCGGCAGTGATCGAGAGCTGCCTGTCGCGGATCTTCCTGCCCAACGCGCGGGCGATCGAGCCAGAGAGCCGTGACGCCTATGCACGGCTGGGGCTGAACGCCCGGCAGATCGAGACCATCGCCCGCGCGGTGCCCAAGCGCGAGTACTGGTTCCAGTCCGTCGCCGGGTGTCGGCTGTTCGAACTGGCATTGGGCCCGGTGGCGTTGGCCGTGTGCGGGGCGTCGCGCGCCGAGGATCTGGTGGCAATCGACCGGGTGCTGGCCGAGGCCGGGCGCGAGCGTTTCGCGGCGGCGTGGCTGCGGGAACGCGGCCTGCCGTGGGCGGCGGACTTGATCGCGGCCCGATCGGCAGATTTTAAGAATGAAGGAGACGCGGCGTGAAAAGGTTGCGATCCCTCGGAGTTGTGATCGTCCTTGCTGGAGGAACGATCTGTTCACCTCCAAGAGCCCATGCCCAATGGGCGGTGATCGACAGCGCCAATCTGGGGCAGAACATCCTGACGGCGGCGCGCTCGCTGCAGGAGGTGAACAACCAGATCACCCAGATCCAGCAATTCGTGCAGATGCTGCAGAACCAGGCGCGCAATCTGACCAGCCTGCCATTCTCGACCCTGGCGCAGTTGCAGTCGTCGATGAGCCAGCTCACCGGCCTGATGCAGCAGGCGCAGGCGCTGTCCTACAGCGTGACGCAGCTCCAGCAGCAGTTCCAGGCGCTCTATCCGACCTATGCCGGCGGCGTGACCCAGGCCGGGCTGCTGGCCGACGCCCAGACGCGCTGGACCGCCTCGGTTGCCAGCTACCAGCACAGCATGGCGGTGCAGAGCCAGATCGTGCAGGCCATGCCGGGCGACCAGGCGCAGATCACCGCCCTCATGGGCCAGAGCCAGGGCGCGGTGGGATCGTTGCAGGCGATCCAGTCCGGCAACCAGTTGCTCGCCTTGCAGGCGCGCCAGATGGCCGCGACCCAGGATCTGCTGGCGGCCTCCGGCCGGGCCAGCGAAGCGGATGCGATGCGCCGCGCGGAAGTGGAAAATGCCGCCCAGGCCGAATGGAAACGATTCTATGGCAATGGTGTGGGGTATACTCCGACCACCGTCACCGTGTTCGGAGGATTATCCCCATGATCGTGAAAATCGCTGTCCTCACCGCCTTCCTTGCGATCGTTGCTCCCATGATCGCCTCGGCGCAGAGCGTCGACGCTCTGCTGAAGGATCACGCCTTGCTGAACAGGGAACTGGACCGCTGCAAGCAGATCGGCATGGCCGCGAATGACGATCCTCGCTGTCATATCGCGTGGGACGCCGAGAACCGGCGGTTCTTCGATAATGGAACAGATCATTACACTCCATCCGTGTCGACCAACCTGTTCCCCTCGACACCCGATCACCTGGTTCCGGCGCAGAAACAGCAGCGCGGACCGCACAGCCAGACAGGGGAGCCGCATGGGTAACGATACGGCGGTTATCGATCATTTTCTCGATGTCTTCAGTCGTTATATCGACAGTGGCTTCGGGTTGATCGGTGGAGACGTTGGTTTCCTGGTGACGATCCTGGTCGGCATCGACGGAACGTTGGCCGGACTGGCTTGGGCTTTGGGCGAGGATGACACGCTTCAAGCTCTGGCGAAAAAGGTTCTCTATGTCGGCTTCTTCGCCTTCATATTGAATAATTGGCAGTTCCTGACAAAGACAGTCTTTAACAGCTTCGCTTCTATTGGCCTCAAGGCCACCGGTTCGGCACTGAGCTATGCGGATTTCCTGAAACCCGGCTTGCTCGCTCATGCCGGCGTGCAGGGGGCGGATGTGCTGCTGGCGCAGATCCAGCGTCTTGCGGGCTTTCCCCAGGTGTTCTGGAACCTCAGTGAGATCCTGGTGATGGGGCTGTCCTGGGTGGTGACGCTGATCGCGTTCTTCGTGCTGGCGATCATGCTGTTTCTCGCCATTATCGAATTCAAGCTCACCACGCTGAAGGGCTTCATTCTGGTGCCGTTCGCGCTCTGGCGCGGCACCGCTTTCATCGCGGAGCCGGTGCTGGGGCAGGTGGTCACCTCAGGCGTGCGCATCCTGACCTATGCCGTGGTCACCGGGATCGGCACGCAGCTCTTCACCCAGATCCTGCCGAGCGATCCGAAGACGGAACTGTCGATGCAGGATGCCATCGCCATCCTGCTCGCCGCGATGACCATCGCCGGCCTGGCCTTTTCCGCCAACCGGATCGCCAGCGGCATCGTCTCCGGTGCGCCGCAGCTCGGTCTAGGTGCTGCGGCTGCGCCAGCAGGCGTTGTCGCCGGGACGGTCATGCTCGGGGCGACCGGCGCAGGGGCAGCGGCAGGGGCCGCCGTCTCCGGTGTCGGCGCTGCAGCCTCGCTCGCCGGGGGCGCCCGCATGGCCTACACGCTCGGCAGCGCCGCCGAAGGGGGATCAGTCGCCGGTGGTGTCGCCGGGATGGCCCGCGCGGCGGGTGGCGCCGCGACCGGCGGTCTGCGCGGCATGGCCCAGGAGGCCGTCTCGGCGCTGAAGGAACGCTACGCCGCCGGGCAACGCGGCGCCTGGACTGCCACCGGCGGGAAACCGACGTCCGGCATGAGTGAGGACGTGGCTGACGGGACAGCCGGCGAGGCTGCTGCATCGTCGGCTGCCTCCGCATCGTCCGGCACCCCGCCGGGCAAATCGCCGCCCGCCTGGGCCGAGCGCCTGCGCGGCCGCACCGTGCGCAACGCCGCCGGCCGTGTCGTCCGCGAAGGCGAGGGCGGTGGTGCCGGCATGAAGCCGAACCTCAAGGGAGATAAGCCATGAGATGGCGACGCAGCGCCGCGCGCTATGGCGAGACGCCCGCGCCGGTGACCCCCTATCAGCGTGCCGCCCAGTTGTGGGACGAGCGCATCGGTACGGCCCGCGTTCAGGCCGCCAACTGGCGCCTGATGGCGTTCGGCTGCCTGGCATTGGCCGCGGTCGCGCTGGGTGATGACATCCGCGCCCGCTCGCGCTCCAGCGTGACGCCGTTCGTGGTGGAAGTGGATCGGCTCGGCGCGGTGCAGGCGGTGGCGCCCGCGGTGTCCGAACTCCAGTCCAGCGACCGGCAGATCGCCTCGGTGCTGGGGCGTTTCATCAGCGAGGTGCGGTCGCTGTCGATCGACCCGGTGGTGGTCCGCCAGTCCTGGCTGGCCGCCTATGCCCAGATCACCAGTCACGCCAAGCCGGCGCTGGATGCGTTCGCGCAATCCTCCGATCCGTTCGGCTCCATCGGCAAGCGCGCGGTCACCGTCGAGGTGACCAGCGTGGTGCGCGCTTCCGACCGCTCGTTCCGGCTGGAATGGATCGAGCACCCGTTCCAGGACGGCGCGCCGCTGCCGGCGCAGCGCTGGTCCGCCATCCTGACCATCATCATTCAGACACCGCATACCGAGGCGACGCTACGGGCCAACCCGCTCGGCATCTATGTCGACGCGCTCTCCTGGGCGCGCGAACTCGGCACCGGAGAAGCCCCATGATCCGTGCAATCCTTCTGTCTGCCCTCGGCGCCCTGACCCTGTCCGCCTGCGCCGAACGGCCGCCGCGCATTGCCTATGACGATCCGCGCCCGGCACGCCTGCAGGCCGACCCGCCGCGGCCGGTGGAGGTAGTGACCGTGCCGGAGCCGCTGCCCTTGCCGGGCCAGTTGAAACCGCTGCCTCCGCGCGGACGCGTGTCCGGCGGACGCGACGCCCGCGACCCGGTCGAGCGGGTGCGGCTGGCCAATGTCGCCGCCGCAATCAATCCGACGCGGGCGGGCTATATCAACGCCATGCAGGTCTTTCCCTATGACGAGGGGGCGCTGTATCAGATCTATGCCACGCCGGTGCATGTCACCGACATCGCGCTGGAGCCAGGCGAGGCGCTGCGTTCGGTCGCGGCTGGCGACACTGTGCAGTGGAAGATCGGCGACACCAGAAGCGGGGCAGGGGCGTCGCAGCAGGCGCATGTGCTGATCAAGCCGGTCGCGGCCGATCTGCCGATGAACAATCTCGTCATCCTCACCGACCGGCGCACCTATCATCTGGAGGTGCATCCCACCGTCGCGACCTATATGGCCGCGGTGGCGTGGCGCTATCCGCGGGACCAACTGCTGGCGTTGCAGGCGCGCAACGACCAAACGAACGAGCAGGCCGAAAGCGTCGCCGCCGAGGGCGTCGATCTGGCGGCGCTGCGGTTTCGCTATCGCATCGCGGGCGATGCTCCGCCGTGGCGGCCGGTGCAGGTGTTCGATGACGGCGCCAAGGTCTATATCCAGTTTCCGGCCGGGATCGCGGAAGGCGAAATGCCGCCGCTGTTCGTGGT
Organism: Nguyenibacter vanlangensis; assembly: GCF_038719015.1. NCBI lineage: Bacteria > Pseudomonadati > Pseudomonadota > Alphaproteobacteria > Acetobacterales > Acetobacteraceae > Nguyenibacter > Nguyenibacter vanlangensis. The sequence continues at coordinate 1,901,676 of NZ_CP152276.1, read as the reverse complement.
GGGCACGTCCGGGCAGCGGGGCGAGTTGGTCAATTACCGCGTGCGCGGCGCCACCATGATCGTGGACCGGCTGTTCGCGGTGGCAGAGTTGCGGCTGGGGGTGGGACCGCAGCAGGTGGTGACGATCCGGCGCACGGATGGCGTCCGTGGCTGAGGACGAAAATCCCGATGGCCGGCACAATGTGCCTCCGCCGCCGCCGAAGGCCGACCCAGCGCAATTCGCCCTGCGGGCGGCGCCGCGACGGGTGACGCGCTTGTCGCGGCGCGTGCTGGTGGTTGGCGTGGCGGCGTTGGCGATCACCACCACGGGCGCGGTGTGGTGGGCGCTGACCCTGCGCGGGATCCAGGTCGCCGGGCTGGAACTCTACAATACCGACACCAAGCCGGGAGACGCGGTGACCGGCCTGCCGACGGGCTATGTCGGGCTGACCCGGCCACCGTCGAAGCCCGCGCCGCAACCGCTCCTGCCGGTGCCGATGACGCCTGCGGTGCTACCGGGCGCACCGGCGCAGCCCGAGCCCGAGGCCGCGGCGCAGGAACAGGCACGGCTGAAGGCGCAGGCGGCGGGATCGGGTGTGTTCTTCAGCGTTGCTGCGCGGCAGGAGGGCGCGGTCTCGCCGGCAGATGCGCCCGGCGATGTGGCGTCACATGACGGGGCGGGGGGCGATACGGCGCCCGGTACCCAGGATCGCAAGGAGGCTTTTCTCTCTGGTCGGGCCAACACCGCTATCTATGCGAGCCAGACGCTGCAGACGCCGCGTTCCCCGTACGAGGTGCTGGCGGGCAGCGTGATTGCCGCCGCCATGGTGACGGGGCTGGATTCCGATCTGCCGGGGCAGGTGATCGCGCAGGTCACCGAAGACGTGCATGATAACGTCACGGGCCGGATCCTGCTGATCCCGCAGGGGGCACGGCTTCTGGGCAAGTATGACAGCGTTGTCGCCTATGGCCAGCAGCGCATCCTGCTGGTCTGGACCCGACTGATCATGCCCGACGGCAGTTCGATCGTGCTCGACAATCAGCCGGCGGCGGACCCGCAGGGCTATGCCGGGCTGAAGGACGGGGTCGATTTCCACACATGGCGGCTGCTGCGCGGCGTCGCGCTGGCAACGCTGCTCAACGCCAGCGGTAGCATCGGGTCCACCGGGGCGTTGTCGGGGAGCGGTAATGTCGTCGTCGCCATGCGCCAGTCCGGCGACAATGCCGCCGAGCAGGCAGGCTCGCAGATTGTCTCGCGCGATCTGAGCGTCCAGCCGACCCTGACCGTACGGCCCGGTTTTCCGGTGCGGGTGATCGTGACCCGGGATTTGAGCCTCAAACCCTATAGGAGGTGAGCATGGTGAAGCTGCGTCTGGGGCCGCTGCCCGACGAGAAGCCGGTAACGCGGACAATCCGATTGCCGGCGGCCCTGGATGCGGAGCTGCGCGCCTATGCGGAGATCCATGCCGCGCAGTTCGGGGCGGTGAGCATCGAGCGGCTGATCGCGGCGATGCTGGAGCGGTTCATCAGGGCCGATCGCGGGTTTCGGGCTGAGACCAAGATAATCCAGGCGAAACCGTTGCCGTAACAGCGTATTTACTAAGGTTTGGTGTGTCGCGCTGGCATGATTTGTGTAATTTCCTCCAGCAGGAGCCGCACCATGGGATTTGCATTCTCTGGAAGCCAAGCTGCCACAATCTGGATTTCCGAGAATGGGCCGCTGAGTGGGAGAACCGACAGGTCGCCAGTATTGAAGCTGGCGGCGCTGAATTCGGACATCACGCCGGCGCCGAGTCCAGCCCGAACGAGCGCCACGATACTTTCGCGACTCACCGAAACCTCGACCGAATGAAGGTGGTGTCCAGCTTTTTGCGCAAGAGCCCGAACGTAATCGGCGCTCCATTGATCTCCGCCGTCCGTACGAAGGATGACTTGGGTTCCGGTGAGGTCTTCCCAGGAGATGTCATTTGTAACGGAGATGCCATGCTCCTTTGGTAGCACCACGCTGAGATGCTCCTTCCACAGATCCTCGTAGTTTACTGACAAATCGAAAGCCTTTAAGGGCATGGGGATCAATGCCACATCAATCCGCTTCTGTCGTAATGCCGAAATCTGACGATGAAGCGGTGCTTCCATCAGCGATATTCTCAACTCAGGATGCTCGAATAGACGCGTCAGAACCGGGAGGATGTATTCCGAATTGAGTGAGATAAAGAAACCAATTTTCAGGGTACCAATATGTCGTTTATTGATGCGATCGAGCAGATAGGACAGGTCGACCATCTCTTGGGAAATGAGATGCGCCGACTGGCGGACCGCCTCGCCGGCATAAGTTAACTGGATGCCGTGGGAATGCCGTTCGACAAGATCGGCTGAGAACAGATGCTCAAGTCTTCGTATAGTTCTCGTGACTGTCGGCTGACTGATGCCCAATCTGACAGCCGCACGGCTGAAACTGAGTTCGTTGGCGACCATCAGGAAAGTATCCAGATCGAACATTCGAATGGGGGCGGTTCTCTTGGGCATCAAGGGAGTTTTTAAGTCCGAAAAGTGAGAGAGTCAGACGCAAACGAATCGGGCGTAGCCGATGGGCTGAATGATTCGATTTCAAAAAGATATGATTTGCGGAAAGCAGGCTCGCAGCCCTCCAATCGCGATGTTGAAAGGTGGCCGTAGCAGGGCGTCGGACGCCGCAATCATAAATTCGACTGCAATGATGCTTGCAGATATTGATATTAGAGAGACTAGTAACCCTAGAACCGCTTCCACGGAAAAGGGCTCCAATTGCGACAAGCCTTCGCCAACTTCCCTTCGAAGTGCCTCCAACCGGTCGACTATCATGCATCAGTCCATGCAGTAGGAAAGTTACTGTAGGCATTGTGAGATCCGTAATTCGGGCTTCGCGTGTAGCTGATGTTTGCACTCCCATAGCAAGGGGAAGCAATAAGAGTGCCTCTCGCCAGAATACGCCACTGCTCCACAGGTATCCTGAGATTATGACGAGACAGGCGACACCGAATAGAATGTTGGCGATGGAATGACGAGTTTGGCTGGGACGGCGGATGAGCCATCCTCCGATTGGGACCCTGCAAAAGTAAGCACACGAGGGCAGAGAGGCCAGGAATGAGAATTGACTGTGACGAAACAATATGTGTGGCCACCAGGATTACGGTGCCGGTCATATACCCAGTGAAAACGTTGAGATGAGGCAGACTTATAGCATCCAGAGCTCCCATTCCAAACGTAACAAGAATGACTGCAGCAGTCAGATGTGTCCGATCATAGGTGGGTGAGCCAAGTGCGACAGTCATGTTAGAGATGGATGCCGCTTGTACGTTGCGATCTATCAATGAATTATTCAGGCTCGAAGGAGTCCTCTCAGGCCACTTCTTCTTGTAATTGCGTGCCATGAAAGCGACCTACCACTGGCCGCGCTGCGCCGGGCACTGGTCATACGTCAGCCAAAACCCGGGCTCATTCATCATTCCGAGTCCAGAAAAGGAAATTGCTATGATAATTCCATGGTCGAGACCGTCTTCAAGATCCTGAAGGCCGAGGTCGTCTGGCGCATCGTCTTCTACACGAGGGCCGAAGCTGCCCACACCATTGCCGGCTACATAGACGGTTTCTACAATCCCATCAGACGACACTCGGCATTGACGTTCCAAAGCCCTATCCAGTTCGAGAAGATGGCGGCTAACTGAACCAAGCGTCTCTCCACTTCTCCGAAGAAAACGCAACTTATCCTCTTGTCGAAAGCGGAGAGAGAACCATAGCCGGGTGTCGAACGGCGTAGCGCGCCGACGGCGTCTCTCTGCATGAACCTCCCGAACGCAATGTGACTCTCGGCATGCCGATTATATTAGACATTTCACGCGACATTTACCATATTCGAATCATTACGAAACCGAGGCATCATAAATGAAGCTCCTCTCTGTACGGTCTCTGATTGCGATCTTTGCGTCAGCGTACGTGCTGTCGTTCGTCGATCGGCAGATCCTCGCGCTGCTTATCGCGCCGGTAAAGCATGATCTGGGACTTTCCGACTTTCAGTTCGCACTGTTGAACGGACTGGCCTTCGCTTTGCTTTATTCGGTTCTCGGGCTGCCCATATCCGCGCTAAGCGACCGCATGGCCCGGCCACCGATCATTGCGGCCGGCATCGCGGTCTGGAGTATCGCGACGGTGGGTTGCGGACTGTCACACAGCTTCTGGCAGTTATTCTTCTGCCGGACCGTGGTGGGCATTGGCGAGGCTGCCCTGGTTCCGGCCGTCTATTCCTTTCTGGCCGACATCGTGCCGACCCGCAAACTGGGGAGTACGCTCGCCCTGTTCTCGCTGGGGTCGTTCCTGGGAGCCGGGCTGGCGTTTCTTGGCGGAGGCGCCCTGCTGTCCGCCATCCACAATGCGCAAAGCTGGCACGGCATCCCATCGTGGAAGCTGTGTTTCATCCTCGTCGGACTGCCGGGATTTCCCCTGGCGCTGGTGGTTGCCCTGTTCGTGAAGGAACCCGGCCCCCGAATGGTGCCGGAGACGCCGCGCCGCGCCGGAGAGGGGGCGATACGATTCTTCTGCCGCCATCCTGCGTTCTTTCTTGCCCATTTCCTGGGATATTCCAGTACGGCAATTACTCTGTTCTCACTGCTGAGCTGGACACCAGCCTTCTTTATGAGAACGTACCATATGTCTCATGCGCAGGTCGGCGCGCTGATGGGCAGTATCGTGACCATCTGCGGATGCGGCGGCGCCTATACCAGCGGCCGGCTGATCGACGCCCTGAACACGCGCCTGGGCGGGAATGCCTCCGTCAGGGCGGGAATGATCGGGGCCCTTTGCACGCCCGTCGCGCTGGTTCTGAGCCTGTCTACATCCAGCGCGTCGCTCGCCATCTGCCTGATGGTTGTCGCGTTCTTCTTTGCCTCGTTCCCCATGCCGCCCTCCGCCATCGTCTTGCAACAGGCCGTGCCAAAAGCACTGCGATCGCAGTTTTCGGCTGTTCTGCTGCTCTGCAACGCGCTGATCGGGCTATCGGGCGGGTCGATGCTGATCGGCTATCTGGATGATCATGTCTTCATGGGCAGCGGCGGGATTGCCTATTCGCTGATGCTCGTGGCGGGGGGCGCCAGCCTGCTTGCCAGTCTGCTCATTTATGTCTCCGGACGGTTGCGGCCGGAATAGAGGCGGGTGGTGGCAGGACGGCCCTGCCGTCACGATCGGCAGAAGTGGCGCATTTGGCGCTGCCTGCAAAGCAGGCCCTGCCAGCAGGCTCACAGAAGGGATGTGCCAGGGCGCACGGCGCACCCTGGGGACGATCGTCAGGGCAGGAACGTTTCCTGCAGATGTTTCCACAGCAGGGCCTTGCTGTCGGCAGACGCGACGAAGATCGCGGTGGACCAGCGATCCGTCCGGGCATCGCCCTGAATCTGCACTTCGCGATAGAGCGCTGCGACGCCGCCGGCGAATGCATGCAGGATGCGGACGTCATGGATTTCCATCACGAGGCCCGGACGGGTACCCCGGATATTCGGCAGCGCCGCCGCGAAGTCGGTGAATCCGATCAGCCGTCCCGCCGCGCCGATCATGGTATAGGCCGGATCAAAACGCTCCAGGATGGCGTCCTTGTCGTCTGCGCCCTTCGCACGAAACCAGTCCTGCAGAAGATTGTGCAGTTCGACGATTTCGTGGTGAACAGCCGATTCCAAATTTTCCAAGTCGATTCTCCAGTTTACGATAACAGTGTCATTCTTCCATCAGGACGGAGCGGGTCGGGATCGTTTTCGCCCACCCTTTCCGCAGCGGCGCGACAAAGACATTTTCAGTTCTGGTTCGGGCGATCTTCCAGATGCCGTTGACGCGGCGGAAGCGATTATTCAGGCGGCTGGAGCGCAGCAGCGAAGAACCGTCGCTAAAAATCCAGGGCTGGCAATGCACCCACTGACCGTCCGCGACATCGCCATCGACGTGGATCTGTTCCGATGTCAGATAGTGAACGTTCAGGACGAGGTGCGGGTCATGCTTCTGCCCCCAGAACGCTTGAAAATGCGCGCGGATTGCCGGCTTGCCGACACAGCGCCCGAACTGGTTGTCGTAATATTCGCCGACCCCTTCCCACTCTGCATCGTCGGTATAGAGATCCATGATCCGGTCGATCCGCGTGGCGTCATCACGCACGCCGGCTTCGGGGCATGGCGTGTCGCACAGGAACATGTAGCGCGCCTGTATTTTCCGTATCTCGGCTTCGGCCGTCAAGTCTTCGACGCGGGCCGTCAGCGCGGCGAGGCGAGCCTCAAGATCGTTTTGAGCCATCGGATCATCCTTCGCCCAGGGCCGGAGCGGGGCGCAGAGGCAACAGCTTTTCCGCCCACGCCGCCCAGTCGAGCAGATCGTCGTCTCCGTCGAAACGGGACAGGAGTTGCACGCCGACCGGCAACCCGTTCACCCCCGTCAGACCGGGCAGCGTGATCGTCGGCAGGCGCAGCAACGTCCATAGCCGGCTGAAAATCGGGCTGCCGGTGCCGTGTTCCAGCAGCGGGGCCTCGCCGGGGGCGGCCGGGGCGATCAGTGCGTCGTAACGATCGAACAGGGCCTGAACCCGCTGGCGCAGCAATGAAGCCTGCCGCAATGCGTCGCGATAGGTCTCGTACGGGATCGCGCGGCCGGTTTCTATCAGCTGGGTCACCTGTGGGCTGAGCATGTCCCGCCGGCAGGCATATTCCCAGGTCAGCGCCTGGGCGGCCTCGTAACTCATGATCGTGATGTGCAGATCGGCCGCAGCCCCGTAATCGGCGAGATCGACATCGTCGACCGGCACCGCGGCGCGGAAACGTGCCGCAGCGTCTTCAACGGCCTTCCACGTCGATGGCTCGGCTTCGGGCCACCATGGCGTGCGGCACAGGCCGATACGGCCGGGAGGTCGGGCGTCGAGGCGGGGCGAAGCAGGCACAGGCCCGCGAAGGACGGCATCGGCGCGTGCCGCCGTCGCGACATCGCCTGTCACGGTGCCCAACGTATCGAAGGAGGGCGCCAGCCCCTTGACGCCGGCCAGCGCGTACCGCCCATAGCTGGGCTTGAAGCCCACGATGCCGCAATAGGATGCCGGACGCGTCAGCGAGGCGGCCGTTTGCGATGCTAGGCCGATATCAATCATGCCGGCCGCGACCGCCGCCGCCGAGCCGCTGGACGAACCGCCCGGTGAGCGCGACACGTCATGCGGATTGACGGTCGGCCCCGGACGGAAGAAGGCGAATTCCGTCGTGACGGTCTTGCCAACGCACAAGGCGCCTGCCGCCTTCAGAAGGGCGACGCACGCGGCATCGTTCCGGGGATGGTTCGCCGCATAGATCGGCGAACCATGCGCGGTCGGATAATCGCCTGTATCGATGATATCCTTGACGCCCACGCTCAGACCGCCGAGGGGGCCCGCCGGAGCGGCCTCGGCATCCTGACGCAGCCTTACGGGGTCATAGCTGGTAAACGCCCGCAGCCGGGGTTCGTGACGTGCGATGCGCGCCGTGGCAGCGACGGCCATATCGGCCGGCCTTTCTGACATGATGAGATTCCCCTTCGATGGTTTTATGACGTCAGGTCGAACGCACCCTTGAAATAGAGAAGCGGTCCATCCCCGGCCTGGCTATTGAGCGCGACATGAACCGGGCGAGCCAGAAAGATCTCATGCGTGCCGCCGCGCAGCGTTTCGACCACCTCGGCCGCGATATGCGCCAGGGCGTCCTGCACAAACACGCTACCATCCCGGTGGCGTACTTCGTCCGTGCCGGTGACCTTGTCCTGAGCGGGTTTGGCAAATCGGCGCGCAACCGCTTCCTGATGGCTGGCCAGGATGCTCAACCCGAAACGCCCGCTTTGTTCGATCGCCTGGCAGGTCGCGCTGCGGCGATTCAGACAGATCAGCAGTGTCAGCGGATCGAGCGATACAGAACTGAGTGCGCTGATCGTGGCCCCCTGTTCGCCGTCGTCGCCCCGCGCCGTGACGACAGCGACCCCCGTCGCGAAATGCGACATTGCCCGGCGGAAATCATCGGACGTGATGGAGGTCATGCCTGATCTCCGGCCCAGAGAGGCCCATGCTCCTTGCGCATCTTGCGGACGGCGGCGTCGAACATCTTGTCGGCGGCCGAGGAGCGGGCGATCAACCCAGCCGCGTCACGCGCGCAACCGCGCTTGATGTCATCGGAAATCTCGACATCCGGCCCCGGTATCATCCCGGCATGGTACTGGATTTCCGCGGCGCGCTGTGTGATCCAGAGCAGGAAGAACGTCCGGGCGACATCGCTCTCTCCCACCGCAATACCGTGATTGCGCAGAACCAGGACATGTTTGTCGCCCAGGCTGGCCAGCATGCGGGGGCGCTCTGCGTCATAGAGCGTGATGCCCTCGAAATCATGGTATCCGACGCGGCCGAACAGCTGGGCGCCATAGAAATTGTCATGGCTGAAGCCGCCCTGCTTCATAGCCACCGCGCAGACCGCGTTCGTATGCGTGTGGATGACGCAATGAATGTCATCGCGCGCGGCATGGATCGCACCATGCAAGGCGAAGCCGGCCGGATTGGGCCTGTTCGGCGCGTCGCCGATGAGGCGGCCCTCCGCATCGACCACCAGAAGATTGTCCGGGGTGACTTCATCGTAGTTCAGCCCGAACGCGTTCACGAGATACCGTGTCGGTTCGCCTGGCAGGCGCAGCGAGATATGATTGAAGATCATCTCGGTCCAGCCATAATAGCTGATGAGATGATAACATTCGGCAAGCCGGATCCGCAGTCGCCGCTCTTCCGCCTGAACGTCCGTTGACATGAACCTGTTCTCCTTCTGCTCGCCTGGAGCGCATTGCGATCGGATAGATCCAGCCGTGCGCTACAGTCTTTTGTTTTATAAAGCCTCTTATCTGCTCCAGGCCTTACGCGCGGCCTTGAACGCCGCCAACCGCACCAGCGCCGTCGCCATTGGTGTCGGAATGCTGCGTGCTGCCCCCAGCGCGAGCAGGGCATCGCCGATCGCTGGCAGTTCCAGCGAACGCCCGGCGTCATAATCCTGAAGCATCGACGTGCGATGGCTGCCGGCCCCGACAATGACCTGCAGAAATGCGTCGACATCCTGTTTGGGGGTGATGCCGTAGGCCGCGCCCACGGCCATGACTTCGTGCAGCATGTCACGGATCAGGGCGCACGTGCCCCCATCCGCCGCGAGATCGGTCATCGTCGCCTCGCACACCACCGAGAGCGGGTTGGTTGCCAGATTGGCCGCCAGCTTGCTCCAGATCTCGCCTGCGATGTCCGGACAGAGTCGTGTTCCGATCCCGCTGTCGCGAAAGACCGTCACGGCATCCAGCACGCGCTGGGGGATGGCGGGATGGCGGCCCGGGTCACCCAATAGCAGCAACGGGGCGCGTTGCGCGCGGACATGACCCGGTGCGACCACCGATGCAAAGGCATACGCCACGCATCCGACCACCTGAGAAACCGGGAAGAATTGTGCCAGGATCCCATCCGGATCCAGCAGATCGCGCGCAGGCGCCAGCGGGCTTCCTGCCCCGACGGTCAGCCACCACGGGATGCCGTTGATGACGGGAATGATGGTTGTCTGCGGGCCAACCGCATGCGCAACGGCTTCGGCCAGGGACGGCAGCTGATGGGATTTCGCCGCAAGGATGATCACGTCCTGCGGTTCGTTCGGGGCGCGACAATCAGCGGCGGGATGGGTCCGAAATGTTCCTTCGGCATCGTCTAGCACCAGGCCGTCGGCCTGGATACGCCGCAGCGTTTCGCCGCGCGCGACAACCGAGAGACATGCGTCCGTCCGCGCCAGACGGACCGCCAGCCCTCCCCCGAGTGCGCCAACTCCGGCAACGCAGATTTTCGGTGCGGCCGTCACAGGTCGATCACCAGCAGCGGGGAGCGCGCTCGCGAACAGCAGAGCGCGATCTGATCGGTCCGTTCCTCTTCGGTCAGATATTCGTCACGATGGTCGGGCTCGCCTTCCAGCAGGTTGACGACACAGGTGCCGCAGATTCCCTGTTCGCAGCTCACTGTTACCTTGACGCCGACACGGGCCAGCGCGGCGGTGATCGTCTCGTCCGCAGCTACCTGGACCCGAACGCCGGATTTGGCCGCCAGGACTTCGAAACCATCCCCCCCGGTCACGGGGACGGCGGAAAAGGCCTCCTGATGGATCTGATCATCGGCCAGTCCGGCATCGCGCGCGGCTTCGGTCACGGCGTCCATCAGGCCGACCGGCCCGCAGACATAGACATGTTTGCCGGCGGCGGCGCCTGCGGATGCAACAGCTTGATGCGGATCGAAACGCGGCGTCTGCATAGAGGATCGGTCGTAGACGCGCACCTGCCCGGCAAATGGCGCGGCGGCCAGAAGTTCGGCGAAGACCGGGTCACGCGCGACGTAGTGAAACGTGAACGCCTCTCCCCTGGCATGAAGTTCGTGCGCCATGGCGACCAGCGGTGTCACGCCAATGCCGCCCCCGATCAACAGGGAGTGACGGGCACCGCGGGCCAACGGGAAGAGATTGCGCGGAGTCCCGACGCGGAACCGAGCCCCCGGCTTTACGTGATCATGCACCGCGTGGGAGCCGCCACGTGAGTCCGGCTCGCGCAGGACGGCAAGCTGATACCGGGTTCTGTCCGCCGGGTCCCCGCACAGCGAGTATTGCCGCAGCAGGCCATCTTCAAGGATCAGGTCAATATGCGCCCCGGCCTGCCAGGGTGGCAATATGCCGGAAAGCGGCAGAAGATCGAAGCATAGAATCTGGCCCAGGCGCTCCACCGCGCCGACCTGCACCTCGATCATATCCCTGGCGCCGGAACTGCTCATCGCATGTACAACCCGCAATTGATATCGACGGTGGCGCCCGTGATTGCCGCAGCCTCCGGCCGCGCCAGTTCGGCGACCATGCGTGCGATGGTGAGCGGATCGCCCAGTTTGCCGGTCGGCAATCCGGCGACGATGCGCGGGATATTGTCCGCGCCGATTGTTTCCGCAACCGACGGCAGATCCAACGGCCCTGGCGCCACCGCATTCACGGTGATGTCAAACGGCGCCAGATCACGTGCGAAAACCTTGGTCAACGTGTGAACACCTCCCTTGGAGGCGGCGTAATGGGCCCCGGTGGCGGTGCCGCCGTTCTGGCCGGCGAGTGAGCCGATATTGACGATCCGGCCGCCCTTGTCCTGCGCGCGCAGCCGACGGGCGAAGCGCTGGCTTGCCAGGAACGTGCCGCGCAGATTGACGGACAGCACGGCATCGAACGTCGCGATATCGATATCGAGAAGCGTCTGCGCCTTCATGACGGCCGCGTTATTGACCAGCAGCCATGGCAGTCCGGCCAGACGTTCCACCTCATCCAGCGCGGCCTCGATGGAGCTTTCCGACGTCACATCCAGCGCCAGTGCCGACACCCGGTCGCCGAGCCCCCGCGCCGTGGCCGCTGCGGCGTCGGGATCGACGTCGCCGATGACGACCCGGTATCCCTCCGCCGCGAGATGTCCGGCGATACAGGCACCCAGTCCCCTGGCGCCGCCGGTTACCAGCGCGACGCGCGTCACAGGATGTAACTCACAGCTGTCAACGCCTCGGTCGAACCAAGCAAGCGGATGACCTTCAGGTCGATCTTGAGGCCATCAGCCGTGCGGACCAGACGGTAGGTCAGGTTGGCGGCGTAATTGCGCTCGCGCCCCTGACGCAGCTCGTTCAGGAATTGCGCGCAGCGCAAGGTGCAGCTTTCAGAGTCATTTTCCAGCATGCGATAGCGCGACAGCAGACGAACGGTTCGTGCCGGCGGCGCCGCGGAAATCGAACGGCCGCCCAGCAGACGCTCAACGCGCTTCTGGCGCATGTGGGCATCGTCATAGGCGTAATTGAGGACGCGTTCGAAATCCTCGGTATCCGGATCGATGGGCACGACGTACCGCCCGTCCGGCGTATAGAGCGTCAGCCATTGCAGGAACCCGCCATGATCAAGCAGGTCGGCCTCCAGTGTGATCAGCGCGATCGCCTCTTCCAGGGATATGCTCATTGTCCAACCCCCGCCGTCATGGCTGCCAGCCATTGCCGATAGGCGGCACGCATCCCTGTCTCGGCACTTACATCGCTGAAGAGATTGCCGTCCTCGCGCTGGGCCTCGTGGCCAAGGCCGCGATTGAGGAGAACCGAAATATTGCGCCCGGCCAGCGAACCACGCTGTACCCGATCCCAGGCCTCCGCATCGTCCGGCGTACCGAAGCCCATCGGCCCCTGAAAATGTTCGTGCAGACGCAGGCGTGCCTGGTTGGCGATTTCCGGACCGCCATCCATGCCGATCGCGATGTGGCGGATTTCCGTCTCGGTGGCGCTGAGCGGACGCAGCACGCGGAAGAAGGCCATGGAACAGGCCAGATTCGGGAACAGATTGAGATTGAATCCCGACCCACCGACGGCGCGCACGATCCGGCGCACCTGATCCGGTGCATAATCCTTCTCGAGCTCCGCGGCCAACTCGGCGAAACGTTCTGGGATCGGCGCGTCCAGCTTCTCGTCCAGATCGACGAGTTCCGGGATCATGACCATGACCGAATGCCCATGCCCCAGATCCTCGACGAAGCCGCTGCCGCCCAGGAAGGTCAGTGTATTCTGCGTCTCCTGATCGACCGAATCCAGGAAGGACTTATGCACGATCGGGAAATGATAGGCGTCGGTCGTGTTTTCGAGCTGAATCTTCCAGTTGCCCGGGAACGTGAATTTGTGTTCGCCCATGGTTTTGACGGGCCAGCCCGCGCCCTGCTTCATGAATAGGTCGATCCAGGGCTTGGCGCGCCCCAGCCATTCGTCGAGCGGCATGATGTCCGCATCGAATGTGGCGAAGATCAGCCCATTATATTCCTCGACACGCAGGGAGACGAGCGGCAGTTCCGCCTTATCCAGCTGCCCCGTATAACCGTCCTGGTGCGGGACGCCACGCAGCGCGCCGTCCAACCCATAGGCCCAGCCATGATACGGGCAGACGAAACTGGCGGTCTTGCCACTCTTGAGCTCGCATACCGTTGCCGCGCGATGCCGGCAGCGATTGAGCATGACATGGACAATTCCCTTGCGATCGCGCGATACGATGACCGGATGCGGGCCAACGAACGTCGTAATGAAATCGCCAGGCTCGGGCAGTTCACTTCTATGTGCGACCCAGATCCAGTTGTGCATGAAAATGCGATCCATTTCCATGTCATACAGATCCGGGTCGCTGTAGATCGAGCCGTCGGCACGATCCGCGCCGAGCAGTTTCTTCGGATCAGGCAGATCATTCATGTGCCATTCCTCCATTGATGTCTGTCAAATGAACCTGAGTGCCTGCAATCGGCACATGCGAACAATCAGGGATAGCCGGGCCGTCCGCCCCGTCCCAGCATGACACGTCCGGCGGACTCGTAATTTCCCTTTGCCATGAAGGCGTGTTGCGCGACGACCGCGCAATCCTGCATGCAGCGGCCGAGAATATGGTCGGACTGGACCGCGACGATTCCACCCATGGTAAAGCAATCCCGCGTGACCTGTGCCGAGACCTGGGCCCCATGGGTGGCGGCGAGACGAATACGATTGGCCAGGGAATCGGGCACCGGCCCGCCATCCAGCAGGATCTGCCAGACCTGTTGCGTCACGTCGTAAAAGAAACTCCGCGCGCTCGACAACATGGCCTCGGCCTCGCCCAACGCGGCCTGCACCTGCGGACGATCCGCCATGGTCGGCGCACCGGTGATGGACGAGCGCCCCGAGGCCATCGCCAGAACCTCGTCGATCGCGCGCTGCGCAACGCCGAGCCCCACCGCCGTCAGAACTTGTGCGGCCAAGCCAAGGGACGGGTAGCGATAAATCGGGCTGTCCAGGGTGGGGCTGCCACCCCGAATAAAGGTCCAGGACAGGGGAACGCGGACATTTTCCACCACAACGTCATGGCTACCGGTTCCGGCGAGACCGATCGTATCCCAGGTCTCCTCGATGCGCACGGCGGAGGCCGGCATGACGGCCGTGCGCGGCAGGCCGCCGGCATCGTCCTGCATGGCGATACCGACCCCGATTAGGGCGGCGCTGGTGCAACCGCTGGCGTAGGGCCAGCGTCCGTTGACAACGACCGTGTCGCCGTCCACGCGTTCGGCCTTCTGCGGCGGGAAGATGGCCCCCGCGAATACGACATCCGGGCCGTCGCGATAAATCTCTTCCAACGTCGGAACGGGCAATGCCGCCAGGTAGGTGGCGGACACGCCGAAACTGGCCACCCATCCTGCCGACCCGTCGGCATGGCTGATATCCTCGATCAAACGGAGGAAGGCCGCCGGCGCGCTTTCCATCCCTCCGAAACGCCGTGCCACGAGCGCACGATATACACCGACCTGACGGAACTTTTCGACGATATCGGGCGCCAGGCGGCGGGCATGCCGGAATTCCGGGGCACGGTTCCTGATCTCGTTCAGCAGCTGATGGAAATCAGCGCCCTGTGCGATCATTTCTTCATTCGACGCGATGCATCTCAGCATGGCCGCGATCCCCCTGATTTAAGACGGCGCGGAAGCATGATACCCCGGCAACGCACCCCCCGCCCGCATGGACCGTATGCATCCATCAACTCGAACTTCCTCCAACACGTGATCATGCTACATTCATTTGGTGGATATTTCCACTTCTTTTTCGTCTAATGAGGGGTGGGTCACGAATTCGTTCCGCCTAAACCCCCTGCTCGATAAGACTATGGAATTCGAGGCATCCTAGTTTTTCTCGAACGAGGCTCGGCTGCTACGGGGTAGTACGCACGACCGCGTCACCCGAGCGTCTCGTTTTCCGACTCACCAGAATGCTCTGATGCTGCGCCGCGCCCAAAGCCAGGGTGACGACGCGCGGAGCATCCCGGCTTAGGCTTGCTTCCGGCTGACGTCCGAACCTTAGAAGGCCGCCGACAGAGAACAAGTGACCGCCAAACCACCACCGATATAATAATATGCCGTGCCGGGAGCCACGACCTTACCATTGGTGGCGACCACAGGCCGCGCATTGGTGGTAACGCCTGTAATATTGGAAAGATACGATTGACCACCGAGGTTGATGACATTCACCTGAATCTGTGGGTGCTGCACGATCCATCGTGAGGCAAAGCGATATCCGATCGAGGCGTTTCCGACTTCACGGGACGGCATCTTCTGGTCATTCATCATCGACGCATATTGCGAACCAACATAGTTCGCCGTGACATTTCCAAAGACATGACCGTCGTCATAGGTCAAGCCAAGAGCGCCGACAAACTCGGGGCTCTGGACGGCTATTTTACCCGCAGTTGGCAGATAAGTGCCCGGCGATACCTGGAAGTTATTATTCATGGTCGCGTGTAGATATTGACCTGATAGATAGGGACTAAAATGATGCCACGGAGTCATCCCAACTTCGAGCTGTGCGCCACGCATCGTCTTGCCGCCTCCGTCAACAGGGGAGGATGCCAAAATACCACCGATATATTGCTGAGCTGTAAGCTGGGTATGGGTCAGGTTGTAGTTGAATAGAGCGGCCGAGACGTTGACCAACCCATGGTGACGGTAGCCCAACTCTTCGGAAATCGCATATTCCCCGGTTATGTTTCCCGGAACGGTTGCTGGTCCCTGATGGCTGGTTGTGAAGTAGTTGCCATAGGAAACATTGGAGTTGGGGGCTCGAAAGGCGGTCGATCCATTAATGTAGATCTGATCGCGGGGAGTAATCTGATAGGATATCGCGACCTGCGGCAACGGTTGGGCATAATTTTTTGCCACGCGGTAACCCGGAATGGCACCAGGAATAGCGTTCGTGGCGATGCGGCTGATCATCATGTAACGCAGGCCCGCATAAAGTGTTAGACGATCGTCCAAAAGCTTGATCGTATCGTCAAGAAACGCAGCATTCACTTGCTGTTTGAAATTGAAGTCCTCCGTATTGTACCGGCCGCCGTTTGGCAGAAGAATTGGGTAGCGCCCTTCGACGTTAGCCATGCTCCCATTATATCCCACCGCCTCGTACCAGAGCGGTGCTTCCATCTGCAGGTACGAATAGTTATACCCCAATCTCGCGGTATTGTGGCCGCACTTCCACGACAGAACGCCGTTGATCTCGCTCATTTGCTGGGGTGCGGTATCGACCGTTTCAGCAGTCGTCACGCCGTTTGTCTGATAGGGAAGATTGAGGGGTGGGAGAGCTTCACTGCCCCAAAATGAGCCCTTATTCGATATTTTTGTACCCCCAAAAGTGTAGTCCGCGTATTGCTGGTATCCTGGCGAAATATCCAAATGGAACCCTCGGCCGAGATTGAGCTTCACCGGCGCGATAAAGGACACTGATCGGCGGTGCATCGCGTTCAGGCCGACCCAATTCGTATCACCAGGAGTATAGGTCCCGTCGTAATTAAAGTTCGTACCCGACTGTCGCCATTGCGTCATGCTAACCGAGCGATAGAGGTTCTGCTCCAGATTGTCATAAGAGAAGATAAGCGCGGCGCTGTCTCCACGCCCCCAATCCTTACGCAATTCAGCATCGACGTGATATTTCCGAAACGTTCCGTCACCACGCCATTCATTGTTGGAGGTTGAGGAGAAAGAAGCAAAGGCCTTGATGCCTGAATGTCCGATCTCGCCGGAATCGAAGCGAAGGAATTCGCGCTCCAGGGATTTAGATCCAAATGTGAAGTCGGTGGTGACGCGCTGCTGCTGCAAAGCGTGCCGGAGTTCCACGTTAATAAGGCCACCGACGGCATTATAAACCGGCGCAGCCAGGTCCGGCGCGCCCTGCGCTACGTCTACCTTCTGGATGTTGTCAGTATCCACCATCGATTGCGTATATGGTTCGTATGTAAGGGCATCCGCAAGCTGAACGCCCTCGTAGGTGAACCCGATCTCGGTCTCGTTCAACCCGCGCATACTCATCTGAGTGGCAGTTTGACCGAGCGGATCCTGTGAGCCAGAAACGACGCCGGCAAGATTGGCTATTAACGCCTGCACGTTGGCAGTCGGGGCCTGACGCGCGATATAATCACGCGTAATGCCGCTGATTGACTTTGGAGCGCTCTGCGGCGGCATTAACCCACCCCCCGGAGTGGTGTTGGTTACGCCGTTCGCGGAACTAACACCCGCCCTTACCGATATCTCCTCAGGTTGTGTGGCTGCCCGGGGCGCCGCCCTCAACGCCGGTCGTCGTAATTGCGACGATGCCGCAGCTTTCCCACGCTTACTAGGAACGACAGGGGTTGAAGTGTCGGCCTTGGCACTTGCCCCGATCGCTACAAGCAGCGCCATAGTGGAGACGCCAATGAATTGATGCAACCGTCGAGTTTTATTTAAGTGCATAGCTTTGATTCTCCAGGGTAAGGGTATAGAGGCACTTGAACCGGACACCGACGCGCGGTGATACGTATAAATCTGAACCAAGCAAGAAGAGAGGCGATTTCGTCCCTTGAATTGCAATTGACCCTCAGTGCTCTGGCGAGCCGCCACTTAGGCCGGCGGAGTGATGTCGAATTACAAGACATAAGGTACCCCAGTGCCGATGCCGCCGCTTTGCTATAAGCACCAGCACCGCGGGCATCCGCGCAGCGTCGGTGAGCGACAGCTTGAAGCGCCAGGTGTGCTTACTTTCCTGAAGTGACACTGCCATGCTGGACATCCCCAAAAAGCTTGAGACGCCAACACGTTTCATGCCCGTATCGGAATGATGCACATGAAAAAGGAGACATTTCAAGCGAAAAATACACAGAATCCGGCGCAAGCCAAAAATGCATGCCCCCATGAAACGCCTTTCGGAAGCGTATCCAAAATTCAGACCGAATGCACCATTTGTAGTGGATTATTCAACTGAAGTGTCATATCATATCGGTTCCGATTTCGTATCGACGATTCGAGCGGAGATTCAGACTCCATCACGCCTCCTCGAGGCGGGTCTTGGTTTGCCTGTCCTCTTGCATGCGGAAGAGGTGTCGATGTCCACTCGCGCTCAGCGAGATACGGTATCTAGGTGTTACAAGTTGGTACCATGCCAAAATGTCCTATCATTGCGCCCAACGGAGTTGACATGTCTTTCGGTCGAAGCGCCCTCGCGCTATTCATTACAACAGCATTTTCTGGTGGAGCCCTAGTCGGCGCAGTGGCCCCCACGAGAGCAGCCCAGGCGACGGTAGCTCCCGTTTCAACCGAAGCATCTGCTAATCTACTGCCGTCGGGCCTTGAGTGGCACTCCGGCATGGGGTTGACAAGGGTCACGGCAGTCGCCGAGGGAATCGTACGCGTGCGGATTGGGCGCGACGGTAAGTTGCCCGAAGACGCCTCTTGGGCCGTTCTCCCCGATGCAAAAGCATCCGCCGTGCCCATTCGCCACATAGACACAGCCGATTATGTGGGTTTTGAGACAAGCGAGCTTAGAGTCACGCTGCTACGCAAAACAGGCGGCATAACAATCGCGGACAAGGCTGGACATGTACTGCTCGCGGACCAGAGCGCCGCTTACACGACTGACGGCACTGCCTTTCAGAT
This sequence comes from Nguyenibacter vanlangensis, assembly GCF_038719015.1. Taxonomy (NCBI): domain Bacteria; kingdom Pseudomonadati; phylum Pseudomonadota; class Alphaproteobacteria; order Acetobacterales; family Acetobacteraceae; genus Nguyenibacter; species Nguyenibacter vanlangensis. Next base: position 1,883,169 of record NZ_CP152276.1, on the reverse strand, counting down.
GAAGAAGGTCCTCCCACAAGACGCCCATTATTTTGGCTTGGGCGACAAGTTCGGGCCTCTCGATCGGCGGGGGCACAGCTACGTCATGTGGAATACGGACAGCTATGCCTACCGAGAGGGCCAGGATCCCCTCTATAAGGACATTCCTTTTTTCATCGGCTTCACGAAGGGGACCTACTACGGCGTATTTTTGGACAATACATGGAGGACGACTTTCGATTTCGGGCATGATGATCCTGAGTCCCTGCGGATCGGCGCAGCGGGCGGCCCGATCGACTATTACGTTTTGGGAGGACCGAACCCCAAGCAAGTCATGTCGGGATACACGCGGCTTACGGGCCGCCCGGCCATGCAACCTCGCTGGACATTGGGGTTCCAGCAATCACGTTGGAGCTACCCTACCGAAAAATCTCTGCGGAATATAGTGGATCGCCTGCGAGCAGATCGCGTGCCTGCCGATGCGGTGTGGCTGGACATCGACTATCAGCAAGATTACCGGCCGTTCACCGTAGATTCGAAGACCTTCCCAAATTTCCGTCAGATGGTGGCCGATTTCTCTGCACGCGGGATTCGTACTATAGCGATTACCGATCTGCATATCGCCGACGCTCCCAACATCGGTTACTCGCCCTTTGACTCGGGGATGGCGCAGGACCGCTTCCTTCGGGGCGCTGATGGGAAACCCTATGTCGGTCCGGTGTGGCCCGGTCCGTCGTTGTTTCCGGATTTTACGCAGGCGGCAACGCGCGCCTGGTGGGGGAAACTGTATCGCGAATTCTACATCGATGATGGCGTGGCAGGATTTTGGAACGACATGAATGAACCCGCTATTTTCAATTCCCCTACGAAAACGATGCCGTTGGACAACCGGCATCGTATTGAAGAGCCGGGATTCGCACCGCGAGTCGCTGAGCACCGCGAGGTCCACAATATCTATGGGATGCAAAACCATAGAGCGACGTATGAAGGGCTGCTTGCGCTAAAACCTAACGAGCGTCCCTTTGTGATGACGCGTGCGTCCTACGCAGGAGGCCAGCGTTACGGGGTCACCTGGACGGGTGACAACGTGTCTTCCTGGAATCATCTGGCGCTGACAGTACCGATGCTGGAGAGCCTCGGCCTGGGCGGGTTCGCGTTTGCCGGCGCGGACATCGGGGGATTCGCCGGAAAGGCAACTCCAGATCTTGTAACGAAGTGGTACGAATTGGCCATGTTTACGCCGATCGCACGTTCTCATGCGGATCGGTGGAGCGGCCCCCAGGAGCCATGGGGAGATGGTGCCGCGCACGAAGCTATCCGACGGCGTTTCATTGAAAGCCGTTACCGTCTCCTGCCTTATAATTATACTCTTTCGGAAGAGGCGTCGCGCACCGGCGTACCGATGATGCGCCCACTATTCATGGAGTTCCCTGAGACGTTGATTCGGGGCGCACCGATGGATTTGCTGGGGGGAGTGGAATTCATGTGGGGCCCAGCGCTGCTGGTGGCGCCGGGATCGTTTTCAGCTCCAAGCTGGACACCCGAGTCGCCTGGATCTTACAATGTCATATTGCCGCCAGGCGATTGGTACGACTATTGGACAGGAAAAAAGCTGATCGGACTTCGTCCGCTGCAGCTCATGGGAGCTTCAGCCTCACTACTCAAACCTGAAAAGTTGGACGCCAGCACGCCGTACCAGCTGTCCGTAACACCGCAACTCGACCAATTACCGGTATTTGTGCGGGCGGGTAGCATTGTCCCCCATCAAGCTCTTGTACAGAGCACTGACGATATACCAAAGGGACCATTGCAGATCGATGTCTATCCAGGACCAAACTGCCATGGTAGCGTCTACACAGACGATGGACACAGCCTTGATTATACCAAGGGAGTGTTTAGTCGGACAGAATTTTTCTGCAGTACAGAAAGTAATGGTGGTATTGAAGTGAAAATCAGTGCCCCTGAGGGGACATATCACCCTTGGTGGCAAAGCTATAGCGTCGTCATACATGGTCTGAATGCACCGGAAAAGTCTAAGGCTGCACTCGACGGTGCACCGCTAGAGGCTTCGCAATGGCATCATAGGGATGCCACAACGGTGTCGGTAGACCTACCAGCAACTGTAGCTGCTCATACGATCGTTGTTCAATAGGTGATCCGGAGTTTCGAGCGAGCGGCTCGGTAGGAATGAGGGGCGCAGGCTACTTGGAGCAACTTTCAAAACCGCACCCGTACATCAACAGCTGGCGGGACTCTCGTAAAGGACGTGTGTGTGGCCGGTTCTATCAGACCGTCATGCAGGGTTTTGAACGGTGGCAGAGGGAAATCTCTTTTATGAATAGATACCAGTCCAATCCTTTAAGCCTTTTCGGCATGGTGCTATGGCTCTTATCGCCTGGCATCGCCCGTGCTGACGGGCATCAAGTTTCAGATCCCATGTCGTTGGCACGAGACTTGGTCCACCGTATGACGTTTGATCAAAAATTTATCCTATTGCACGGTGATCTGGGTGTCGACTTTCATACGTCTAAGAAACCATCTGGAGCAATCGGCTCGTCCGGATATGTTCCCGGTATTCCCTCGTTAGGAATCCCTGCGTTGCAGGAGACTGACGCCGGAATGGGCGTAACCAACCCTTTGAATGGACGCCCAGGTGATGGCGCAGTTGGATTGCCTTCGACGCTCGCTACGTCAGCCACTTGGAATATCGAGTTGTCTTACGCAGGTTCTGACATGGTGGCCCGGGAAGCCCGTTCTAAGGGCTTCAATGTATTGCTGGCGCCAAGCGTCAACCTGGCGCGGGAACCTCGAGCAGGGAGAAATTTCGAAGCTTACGGAGAGGACCCGTTACTGACGGGAACCATGGCCGGATATGCGATCTCCGCAATCCAATCCAACGGGTTGATTGCGACGTTGAAACACGTAGCATACAATTTTCAAGAAACTGACCGTAACTTCTACAACGTAATGATTGCGGAGGCGGCCGGTCGCGAGAGTGATCTTCTCGCGTTTGAAATAGCTATGGGATTAGGCAAGCCTGCTGTCGTGATGTGCGGCTATAACAGGGTAGGTACGGTCTGGTCATGTCAGAATCATGACCTTCTTACGCGGTTCCTCCGTCAAGAACTGAAGTTCGACGGGTGGGTCATGTCCGATTGGGGGGCTGTGAAGGCGCCATCCGATGCGAATTCGGGACTTGATCAAGAGGCCGGAGCGCAACTCGATAAATCTGTGATGTTTGGAGATGGGCTGAAATCCGCTGTTCGTGCAGGTGTCGTGTCGCAACAGCGGCTCGATACTATGAACGAAAACATTGTCGCCACGATGGCTCGCCAAGGCATGCTGGAGAAGCACTCATCCTCGGGACAGCCTGCGATAGATATCAAGGGCGACACGACGATTGCCCGTAATGTGGAAGACGAAGCTATTGTACTACTGAAGAACGATGGTAATATTTTGCCACTGTCCGCTCAAAAACGTTTGAAAATCTTGGTCGTTGGAGGTCGAGCGGATTTCGGCGTTTTGGAGGGTGGCGGATCGTCATCCATCACTCCGTATGGCGCCGGAATCAGAATCAAGGCGGACGGCGAGGGTGAGATGGGGCGTCGCTATGTCGACTATCTTCCTGGCTCCCCGTTGCTAGAGCTTCGAAAGGCTCTGCCAAATGCCGAAATTACATATACCGACGGTCGATATCCTTCTATGGCAGCTACTCTTGCCCATCAGGCTGACGTGGTTCTGATCTTCGCTACGCAATGGATGGTCGAAAGTTTTGATGCTCCCGATCTCTCTTTACCTGAGGGTCAGGATCAGCTCATCAGCGCAGTCGGTGCGGCAAACCGGAATGTAGTTGTGGTGTTGGAAACGGGAGGCGCGGTCAAAATGCCATGGCTGCATGATGTCCGGGGCGTCATGGAGGCGTGGTATCCGGGTTCAGGCGGTGGGGCTGCGATAAGCGACGTGATCAGTGGGCAGGTTAACCCCTCCGGCCGTTTACCTGTGAGCTTTCCTCGTCGCGAAGCCGATGCTCCTCGTACCACTATACCGGGATTCGACAAAGCAGATGGAGCAATGTTTGATATTCCTCTCATAGAGGGGGCTGACGTTGGATATAAATGGTACTACAAGCATCACTCGAATTGCCTGTATCCATTTGGTTATGGCCTCAGTTATACAATTTTTTCCTATTCCAATATGAACGTCACGCATCAGCATGATGTCACGGTGACCTTTCGCGTCCGCAACAACGGCCGTGCGGACGGGAAGGAAGTTAGTCAGGTTTATGGGCTGTTTCCCGCAAATGACGGAAAACGTGAAATTCGTCTCCTCGGCTGGGTGAAGTCGGGGCTGAGAAGAGGCGAGGAGAAAAACCTCAGCGTCACAATCGACCGAAGGCTATTGGCCAACTACGATACCAAGTTGGGTCGATGGGTCATCCCGGAAGAAAACGTAATGTTGGTTATCGGCCGCTATGCTGGCGAAGCGGAAATTCAGTTCCCGCTTCACCTCCAGCGGGCCGAGTTTTCTTCTCTCGATATGGTGAAACCCCACTAGGGATGCCTGCGTCGACGTCCGCGAGTGTGAAATTGTTTAGAAGACACGTTCCTATCTAATATAGAATTCGGATCGAACGACATTCGGAGAATTAAATATCTGAATGCGTTAGAAATTTGTTGTTCAATTTTGTTATCGGGTCGGTTCTTTTTTGCAGGACTGATCCGATTTCGTGAATGAAAGACCCGAATTTCGCGGACTAAGGGCAATCTTAACCAGACGCGCGTGCCCCGCGAGGGGCACGCGTATGATGGAAACCAGAAAGTCTGTAATGCGAAGCCCCGCCATAAAGCCAATTCGCAATCGAACGCACCGAGTGCTCGATGGAAACACTGCCGGCTCGATGGGGCCTGCGCCACGGTCAGAGGTTTCTTAACAGGCGGTCTCGATTGTCGCGAAGCGCGGCGATATCGGGCGCACCGAGCAGCGTCATGGTGGAAAGGATGCCCTGACGGAAATAGTCCAGCACGTCCGCCACGCCCTGTTCGCCATCGGCCGCGAGGCCGTACGCATAAGGGCGCCCGATCATGACGCCAGTTGCCCCCAGAGCCACGGCCTTGACGACGTCGGTTCCATACCGGAAGCCGCCGTCGACCAGAATCTCGGTCACACTTCCTGCAGCCTTGATATTGTCTTCCAGCAGTTCGATCGCTGCAACGGCGCCATCCAACTGGCGACCGCCATGATTGGAGAGCACCAGGGCATCTACCCCGAGGCGCCCAGCCTGGGCGGAATCGTCGGGCTGCATGACGCCCTTGACGACCAGTCGCCCTTTCCACGTATCACGCAACCAGCGTATTTCATCCCAGCCTATGTGGGGATCGATTTCACGCGCGATGGTGGCGGCCTGGGCGAACAGATTGGACCCCATCCCGTAGCGGTCGAGATTGCCGATTGTGCGTCCCTTCGCGCGCGCGGCCCGGAACGTCCAGCGTGGCCGCACCATCATATGGGCGATATGGCGCCCCGACAGACGGGATACGTTACGAAATCCGTTGCGCGCATCGCGTTCGCGCAACGGCGTGACCGGCGTATCAACGGTGACCACGAGCGTATGGATGCCGCAGTCCCAGGCGCGCGACACCATGTCGCGGGTGATATCGCGGTTGCGGAAAATGTAGAGCTGAAAAGCAAGAAAATCCGGATCAACGGCCTGCACGATGCGCTCGATCGGCACAATCGAAAAATGCGAGACGCAGGCTTGCACACCCTGGCCCGCTGCCGCGCGTGCTGCTTTGATTTCCCCGTCGGGCGAGAGCATGCCCGCCATTCCGACAGGGGCAAGAACGATTGGGACATCCTGCTGGCGCCCGAAAATCGACGAACGGACATCGGGTTGCGGCAGGGCACCCAGAACCTGCGGCACAAAACGCCACTCCGACAACGCCGCGATATTTCTATGCAAGGTCGACTCGGAATAGGAGCCACCGTCAAGATAGTCGAAGAGCCAGCGTGGAAGGGTCTGCCGCGCCGCCAAACGAAGCCTATCGACAGAAACGATCATAGCCATTCTAGCGCCCGAACCTCCCTATAACGAGAGTTTCGAGTCTACAGCGGAATGATGGAATATTCCACTTATTATGACATTAAGTAACGTTAATATATGTTGTCATATATTTTACGGGTCAGGTCCATCAGGCTGCGGATTTCGGCGTCGTCGACGTTGTGAAACGCACGCTCAAAAATCAGGCTGGCCTTGGCGCGCACCTTCTCGAGCGCGTTGCGGCCCTTGTCCGTCAAGCGCACTTCCGTCACGCGGCCGTCATGCGGCGCAATCGCGGTCGTGACGAGACTTTCATTCTCCATACGGTAGATGAGCTTAGTCATCGTCGAGACGCGGATCACTGCCAGATCGGCGATCTCGCTGATCGTCGCGCACTCCCGCTCATGCAGGATATTGATGACGCGCCAGCGGGGCACATCCATGCCTATCGGCTTCAAATGGGCGTCCATTCGCAAATGATATAGCCCGATCAGACGCGAAAGATGAAAGAACGGCGATGTCTCAGGGGAAAAGGACGGGTCGGTCGGATTCGCCTGCCGCCACGTCTTGCCTCGTTTCAAAATACCCCCGATCGGTGACTGTTCACGTTACATTTCTATTAGCCGATCTGCTCGAAGGGCGCAAAGCCGCCTGAGGCTTGCGGGCTACCGCAATTTTCGTGCTGCGATTGGGTACCCGTCCTTCATGCGTTTTCTCGGCATGAGTTTGCCGACAAGGCTCCCGACTACCGGAAGATTTGGCAGTTCCGCGAAAAACTGACTCGAGCGGGGCTATCCAATGACAGCTTTTGCCTCAATAGCAGACCCGGATAGTCCCAGCTGGTAAGTCTACAATCCTAACGGATCTCCATACCAGGAACGGATTTTGGTGAAAGCTTCCAAGTAGGCATGGTCAACGGCCGCGATTTTGTTCTGACTGCGGGGATAGGGGAGTGAAGCCAGTTTTGCCTAAGCCCACGATGCCTGAGTTTTGGGGAGGCGTCCCTCGTCATCAAGGACGACGACACGGGTTGGCGGGGTCTCCGTCCAGCACCAGAACACGACATTGCGATCTGCCGGAGTCGCGCAAGGGGCGAAACTTGAGACGATGATCGCGGCCACGCCATTCGCGTGCAATTTCGTCGCCAATGCCCATGATGGGGGTGTCTGACCACGATCAGCTAGGTCTTCCCAAGGGCAGGCCAGGATCGCGGCATCGATCCCGTGGATCCGCAGGATTGCCCGATCGGTCAGATCCAGAACGGGCTAACAATCTGTCTCATAAGCGCAGATGGTCAAAGGCTGCGGCTTGAAGGGGAAACCCTGCTGCGCTTCCAGCCATGCGGTCTCCATGCGTGTGGACGTATAGAGTGCCGGCATACCGACCGGATTGAAGCGGCCCCCATACCGGGCGGCCCCATCGCCGGAGAGCGGGCTGAACGACCAGCGGGGATTGTGCGCGCGGAAGACCCGACCCTGAAACCTCACGCGTAGCCGCCGACCGCGATCCGATCCAGATAGCGGCGCACTGCATCGACCCGGCCTTCGCGGACGAGGTCTTCGGCCGTCTGGTCGCCGAAGGAGGGCAGGGGCTGCGACCGGTACCAAGCAAAGGCCTGTTGGGGCGAGCCGGCCCACGGTCGGGCACGATTGAGGATCTCGACCATGTCCCGCAACTGGGCCTGGGTGGCTGGTCGGCTAATCCGCGCGGTCTTGGAGGTGGCGTCTCGTGACAGGCCGAGGGTCACGGCTAGTTCGATACGCGTGATGTGAAGCAGATCGCTCAGGCGATCTGCGGCGATCAGACCCGAGGGATCGAAAGCTGCCGCCAGTAAGGTGGACTCGGACACATTGATGCCTCAAAATTTATCCCGCATTTCGGACCATATATGGGGCAGGTTGGTGAATGCAAGGCGCGAGGCATGTCTTCCGCTCGGGATGCCGCTTGATGTGGTCGACGTGGACCTTGCTGCTGGCGCGTTGGTCGAGTTTACGATCGAAGACGCGCCACCACATGCGTTGGTTATGCCAATGTCAGCCGTCTATCGTGCGGACAAGCCGCCGGGCCCGGCAGGACGGTCTTTGCTTGAACGACTGAAGCAGATACTGGAAGCCCGATAGAGTTTGTCGCCCTCAGAGGCCGCAAGCGGGCGTGTTCGCGGGGTTCGTGTTATGAGCGATGGACAGATGAATAATGTAAGATATTTATAGAAATTAGTTATGCGATTGCTTGGAAGAGTAAGTCATGATGATTGTGGTCCCCCGCAACCACCGATTCCCACATTGACGATTTCGCAAGTCCTGACAAGGACTTGCGCGATTTCGTGTCCTTCTGGTTCACGAATCTGAGCAGCGTGCCAAGCTCGCCATAGAGCGTCGCGAAGATCTCGCCGCGCTTGTCTCCAGGCGACAGGACGATCTTCTCGACCAGCGCACGGACGGCCTCGGAGGCCTCGGCCCGGTCTTCCGGCTGGTTCAGGCTCTCGGTCAGGCGCTCCACCTTCTTCTTGAAGACGGCAGCGACATTCGGATGAATGTCCAGCGTGTCTTCCAGTTCGGACGAGAGCAACGCCTCGAGTTCGACCTTGCGGTCTTCCAGCGTCTGCATGTGGACCTTCATCGAGGGCTGATACATCCCATCGGTGATCGCTGTCATAATCCCCGCGATACCCTTCTCGACCTTCGCCAACTCGGCCTTCCATCCGGCGCTGTTGGCGCGTCGCTCATGGTTCAGCCGGTTGGTCTCTTCCGCATAAGCCTTCATGGCTGCTGCCGCGGCCTCGGGCGTCATCAGCTTGTGCTTGAGGCCGGCGAGCACGCGCTCCTCAAGATCGGAACGCAGGATCGTCGCCGGGTTATGGCAGGAACGGTTCGTCACCCGGTTGGAGCAGGCGTAGCGGTCTTTCTCGCGGAGCGAATAGGTGCCGCCGCAGACCCCGCAGAAGATCATCCCGGAGAACAGGGATTTGGGACGGCGCATGCCGTTCATCCGGTTCGCGGCCGATGTCCTGACCGCCGCGATGACGTTGACATATTGGGCCGCGATCTTCGCCTGGCGGTCGCGGACGGCCTGCCAGAGCGCGTCATCGATGATGCGCAGTTCCGGCACCTCGGTCGTGATCCAGGCGGATTCCGGGTTCAGCCGTGAGACCCGCTTCCCGGTGGACGGATCCTTGATATAGCGGAGCCGGTTCCAGATCAGCCGACCGATATAGAGTTCATTGTTGACGATTCCGGTGCCGCGCTGGACGTGGCCCCGGATCGTGGTGTCGATCCATGGCTTGCCATTGGGGCCGGGGATGCCCTTGTCGTTGAGGGTACGGGCAATCGCGCGTGGGCCGACGCCGGCCGCGAAGTCCCGGAAGATCCGGCGGACGACGGTCGCCTCGTTCGGGTCGATTTCCCGGTCGCCCCGGATCGGATCGCCCCGCGCGTCCAGCTTCTTGATGACTTTATAGCCGTAGCACAGGCCGCCGCCGGATTTGCCCTCCTCGATGCGCCCTCGAATGCCTCGATGTGTCTTCTGCGCCAGGTCTTTGAGGAACAGGGCGTTCATGGTGCCCTTGAGGCCGACATGCAGTTCGCTGATCTCGCCTTCCGCCAGGGTGACGATCGTCACCCCCGCGAACTTCAGGTGCTTGAATAGGGTGGCGACATCGGCCTGGTCGCGGCTGACGCGGTCCAGCGCTTCGGCCAGCACGACGGTGAACTCGCCGCGTTGCGCGTCCTGCAGGAGGGTCTGGATGCCGGGGCGCAGGATCATCGACGCCCCCGAGATGCCCGCATCCTTGTAGGCGCTGGCGACCTTCCACTTCTCGCGCTTGGCGTGCTCGCGACAGATACGGAACTGGTCCTCGATCGAGGCCGCCCGCTGATTGTCGGAGGAATAGCGGGCATAGAGCGCGACACGGATCATGGCGGGACTCCAGGGCGGTCTCTCGGCAGGGGAAGGCGAAAGAGGTTACCCTGGCTCCGCCTTCCGGGCGGTAATTAATTCGTCGATACGATGATCACGATTTTGGTCCGGGAACGGGCTGACGGTGGGAGCGGCGCCCGCTGCGTTTCTGGCGCTCGTGATCCTCACGGGCCATCTGGCGGCCGATCATGCGGGCCAGGCGCAGCACGCTGGCGTCCGTCATGTGGGGCATCTCGGTGTCATCGTTGGGCAGGATGACCTCGATCCGGACAGGCTTGTCCTGTCTGCTAATACCCATGGGGGCCTCCGAATAACTCTGGAGACATTGGGCAAAGAGCTTTTTCTATAAAGGAAGAGTGTAAATCATACCGTGCGGCGTACGGCGGTCTTTGCGTAATCAATCGGTCGGGTCGGAAATGTTGCGGCGGCGGATATGCCGTGGGCACACCCGCAGATTCCGCTTATTGTCCGGATGGTCGGAAGGCGTGGAGCCGATGGCCGTCCGGGTCGGTGATCAGGACATTGCGGCCGAACTGACGGTCTCGTTCGATGGTAGGGAGGTCGTCTACGGCTTCGGAGAACTGGACGAACTGGTGCTGGCCTACGCCACCACGATCCATAAGAGCCAGGGATCGGAATATTCGGCGGTGGCGGTCCCGCTGGTGACGCAGCATTATGCCATGCTGGCGCGAAATCTGCTTTACACGGGCGTCACCCGTGGCCGGAAGCTCGTCGTGCTCGTGGGGTAGAAGAAGGCGTTGGGTATTGCAGTCAGGAACCAGGGGGGAAGGCGGCGGTGGTCGAAGCTCAGGGAATGGTTGTGTCTCTCGCAGCCAACTGGAGGCGACGGATGACAATGTCAGCTTTTGCCGTCATGTCGGCCATCCAAGTGATTGCCACAATTTTTCGAAAGCGGACATTCGTTTTATCAAAGAGAGCCCATTCGTTCAGCATGAACGAAACTCACACGCTAACTGGTCTGATCCGCCAAGCGACCGTTTGCAATCACAGCACAAAATGGACCGACGGGAATGGCTAAAATAAGACGCCCGCCAAAACGGTCGTACGTTCAGACCCGTCCTCCGCGGTTCAGCGTCTCTTTTTGCTTCCAGGAAGCATATCCGTGGCGCACAAATCTTGAGGCAACGCCTACGAAGCGATCACCCTGACCCGTCCTATCAGATATCAAGGCTTCTAGTTCAGGGCGGACGGAGCTTTACATCCGCAGGCGTGGCACCCTAACTTTCGATCTGCCGTAGGATCCGTGCAGGCGCAGATCGAAAGCCAGCGCGCTTCGCTCGATGAGCATCGCTTTCAGGTCGAGGATGTGGTTGCGGCCATCATCGCGCGGCGTCGGGCATTGCCGCCAAGCTGCGCGGCGGGCGAAATTGAGATTTTTTTCCTTCCAACCCAGATTTTCGAGCTGGAGGGAAAGCGGTTACTTATGGCAGATGACGCAGCCCGATACCGCTTCGTCCACACCGTAGATTTCGTCGATCGTCGTTGTCGATCGCCCAGACAATGGGTTGACGGGGCGCCGCTTACGCTGCCTCTCCAGTCGCCGCTTGTAGTCGTTCTTGATCTGCTGGACGCGCTCTGGCCGGATGAGCTCGTCCAGGCTTTCGCCTTGGCTCCATGTGAAGGGCGACCCACCCTCGATGGCGGTCTTCTCATAGGCGACCGCCTCTTCGAACTTGTCGGGATGGCGTTCCGCGAGCCGAACCCACTCGATCTTCTGCTGGAAGAAGCAGAAGGTGCACCCCGATCTCGATCGCCAATCGTAGTAGGCCGGTTCGCCGACGTCAGCGCGCCGCAGCATCTCAATGACCCCCGCGCGGTCCACGCCAGCCTCCCGCAATGGGAGGTGGACGAGCATGTTCGGATGCGTCGACTGGTATCCTTCGCGTGAAGGTTCGTCTGCCCTGATGGCGACATAGGAGTGGACTTTCACGCCCGCCTCGAGATCGGGTTTCAGCCAACGCTCTAGCGGGCGCAGCTTCAGCTGCCTGGTGCACCAGCGGGTCCGCGGTGACGGCAGAAAGTTCCCATACTCCGCCATCCAGAAGTCGAAATCGCGATCAGGATTCAGTCGCGCGATAGGGCGCCCCAGAAAGCCCTCCAGCCTGTCGAGGAAACTGTAGACTTCTGGAAGCTCCTTACCGGTGTCGGTGAAGAAGTATTCAAGCGGCAGTTCGGGCCTAGTCTGCCTCAGGTGCACAGCGAGGGCAGCGCTGTCCCGTCCGCCAGATATACCGAGAATGTGCCGTTCCCTGTCCATCAAGTTGCCTCCAGCGGTAGGTTCGTGCCCGTATCGTCCAACGCGACTCCTGCGATGGCCCGAGCAAGCGCGGCAAGCTGGATGCTGCCCTGCCTATCACCGGATTCGAGCGTCGCCAGCAGACGGTCCGCGAGTTCGGCTGCCTCCTCCTTCTCCGCCTCCGTCAGGACAAAGCTGCGGACGACGGGGGCGACATTCGCGTCGAGGCCAATCACAAGCGCCAGCGCTTCGGCGGTAGGGGTCCTGTCCTTCACCATCGCGAGCGCCTCCGATTCACGGAAACGCCGGCAGAGCGTGCCCATTTCGAGCAACGCCTGGTCTGCGTCCCTGTCGGTCCACGAATGTGCAGGCCTGTGGAGCAGAAGGCTGGCGAGTCCCTCAATGTCGCCTTCTCCTTGTTCGAAGACGCCTGCCCGCATGGCAAATGCCTCGAAAGCGAAGTCGTTCGTGAGGTCACGGATGTTCTCCGCTCGCGCATGCAGGCCATCGAAGGTCTCCATGTCGACGCCTAGACCTCGAGCGAGAGCGCGGCGCAGGCGGCTGAGCAATTGACCATACACGTTCTCCGCTGCGGTAAGAGCGTCCAGAACCGCCTCTGCGGAAAGACGTCCGCCAAGTGCTTCGGGGATGCGTTCGAAGAGCAGGCTCTCCGGGTCGTTCGCCCTCAGGATCGCGTCGCGCACAGCCACGGCCTCGTCAGGGATCGCCTTGGTCCTCTGCGCATAGAGGGGGAGACCCTCGAAACGCCGGTACAGCGCCTGCGCCACCGACAGCGCGGGAGCGTCGGGTGCGAACTCGAACGCCTGCGCCAGACCGCTCAGATAGGCGGCCTCCTGCACCGATCGGTCGATCCGACGAACGCGGATCGCCTCTGGCCGCTGGAGGAGCTTGTCCGCAAGCACGTCATCGAAGTCCGTCTGGAAGATGCCATCCACGTAGACAGCCACTCGGCTACGCCGGGACATGAGGTTGGCCAACGCGAGCAGTGGCATGACCCCCGCCCTCATCCCGAACGGCGCTGCGGCCCACTTGGCGTAGACCTCATTGAGCGTCGTGTCCGATGCCTCTTCGAGAACGGCCCACGCGCTTAGAAGCGTCGCGCCCTGCCCAGACTCTTCCGGCGCACGGAAGTCGAACTTGCCCTCGACGGCGCGATGCAGGCCGAACGGCTTCAGCACCGTCATGTAGAGGCCCATCTCGGCCGGGTAGCCCGTGAAGCCCAGGTTCTGTTCGTCATGCATGGCCACCATGGCGTACATCAGGGCGCGCACGGCGGCAGTTGCGCTGGAGGATGGACGGTCCCGCTGCAGCAACTCGCTGTGCAGGATCGGCGCGCTGTGGAACGCCTGATCGGCCAGACGGCTGGCTAGGACCGTGAGCGGCTCTTTTCTCGCCTCTCCCTCATCCGTAGAGAGATGCCAGATGGCTTCGTTCAAAGCGGTATCGAGGCTCGCCTGCAGCTTCTCCGACGCGACGGCGTGCCGGGCACCGATCTCGCGGCGGGCAATCCTGTCCCCCTCCAGTCTCGGGTTGTCGCGCATAACCCGCTCCAGTGCGAGAAGCTCGCCCGCCTCGGTGACGACATCGCGGGTCTCTGGCAACGCGGCGACGGCTGCGATCACCCCCTGTTGTCGCAGAAAGCCCGTGACCTCACGGCAGTGGCCATTCGTCCCATCGCGATCCCGACCTGCGCCATTGACGAGGAGGACAAGCATCCCGCTGCCGTTCCGATCAAGCTTCCTGAGCCTGGCGGCCGTATCCGCTGCACTTTCCCCCTCGGCGGCGACATCGACCACGATGTCAAAGGTGCGCAAAGTGCCATAGCGGAGATAGTGGCGCTTGGCGACGACAGCGGGAATACCCACGCGGGCCGGTATGGAGTTGAGATCCAAGGGCGTGAGCGGCGAGGCAACGCGTGAAACGGCTTCGTCCAAGTCGAAGTCGCTTCCTGCGAAGAGCGCATAGCCGCCTAGTCTCGGCTGGGGCATCAGGATCGCCCACGAAAGCAGGTCGGCAATTGCGACCGGCACTTCCTTTCTCTTGCCGGCAGGGACGCTGAGGGCGAGCAACTCGTCAGTCACGGCGAGACCTGACCCGTTTCGGAAGAACTCGATCGCAGCCGCAGCCTTGGTGAGCGCTATATGCAGCTCGCTACCTTTCGCACCCGCTCGCTCGATGGCCTCAAACGCGAGGCTGAAGCGCGCGCCATCCTGACCTCCGGCGAGCGCCATGCCGAAGTTAGTCGCGAGATAATCCCAAAGGCTGTCGGGATCGTAGGTCAGCGCCGCCTTAGTCGATGTCTTTTGTAGATGCTCCTGGAAGCCTGCCGGTTCCGACGAGCTTAGGAAGCCGAATACGCTACGCTCGTTCTGGGCGAAGCGCTGGCGGGACATGGGGCCGAGCAGAAGGGCGGTGACCGGGTTGAGCGGCCAAGTCTCGGCGAGCGCAGATGCGAGGACCTTCGTCTCAACGGGACGCCGACGCCCAACTTCAGCGGCGACTGCAGCGGCGACGTTTCGCGCCGAAACCGGCCTTTTGTCGCATCCGATAGCGCGGCCTAGCAGGGCGACGGTCTCATCCGGACCGGCGAGGAAAGGGATGTCCTGGAAGCGTCCCTGCACTTTGGCCCACTCGCGCCGCGCCTCTCGATCGGCCTTCGCCGCATATTGGTCGAATGCCTGATGGAGGATGCCGAGAACGACGAGCCGTCCGTCACTGCGGGTAGCACGTTCGGCCAGATCCTGCAGCAGGTGCACATCGCCGGAACTGAGCGCGGCGAACTCCAGAAGCTTCCCGAGTTCGTCGAGGATGAGCAGCATCCCTCTTGACTTACGATTGCGGCCGCGGGACGCGAGCAGCGCGTCGAGGAGCCTCTCGTCAGACGAAGCGGCCTCAGCCGTCTTCTTGTCGTTCCATCCCAGTCCCGCCTGAGCGGCTGACGCGATCGCCTCGCGCAGGCTGGTTCGGCTTCCAGTGACGGCAACGACGTCCCAGCGACCCGGGAAAGCGCCAGCAAACAGATCAGTCAGCTCCGTTCCCGCGATCTCCTGAGCGACGACCTTGTTTTCGCCCGTACCAGCAACGAGGTTTCCGACGAGTAGCGCTGCGCAGGACTTGCCGCCGCCGTATGGCCCGGTCCAAGTGAAGGCGCCATGAGCGGTCTCGATCTGGCTGGAGGCCATTACGGTGAGGGACTTGGCGACGCTCGCCTGGAGCACGTATCCCACCAGAGGCGGGGTTCCGGCCAAGTCGCGGTCGACGCGGGCGGAACGGGCAAAGCGACGCTCGATGGTGACTGTTTCGGCGAGCGTGGTCATGCTGCCTCCAAGGGCCGGCCGTAGGCCGCTCGCAGAAGTCCCAGGACATCCGGTGCGCGTCGTCGCTGCACCTGTCGCAGGCCCGCGGTGTCGGTCCAGCTCCATGCCTCGTCGGTCACGGCGTCCATCGCCATAAGGCGCGTGACGACGCTGTCTTCATCGAGCTTGAAGACGCGGCCCGGCGACCCGGGTTCGTATGTAATCTGTTCCGCAGTCAGTGCCGAGGAGCCTCCGCTGAAGCGTGTCCAGAACTGCTCCAGCGCGAAGGCGAATACACCATCGGACAGTGTAGGCTTGGGTCCGCGCACGAACTCGAACCACCCCCCGATGCGCGCCTCCCGCACCAGTCCCAACTCGGCCAGCAGCGGCTCCGCGGCGTCCTCCGAAGCGGCGCCCGAACGCCGAACGTAGCTGCGCAGGAACACGTCCACGTCGCGCTTGATCGTGCTACGCGTGGCCCGCCAACCGCGCTCGGTGGTGAGCGACAGCAGTTCGCTCGCCAGGCCGTCGGCATCGAAATCGACGCCCGGTAGAGCATTGAAGGCGTAATGCATCGTCGTGGTCATTTCTGGTGTGGAGGCAATTTGCCAGTGAGCCAACCAAATCGTTGAGGTGTGCTCAACGAACGGATCGAGGCCCGCATCATCGAGAATTTGCGTCGCGAGCTCCGTCGGCCAGAGCAGGCCATCTTTCTCCACAATGAAACCGCAGGCGACATTCCAATGACGCATCGACAATGCCATGTTGCGTCCTACTCCGAACCGCGCTATGGCAGAAGGTTCATGAAATGTTCTGAGATCTCCACCTGTCCGTACGGCCTCGTAAGCCTTCTTTGGCCACAGTAAGCGGAGGGGAAACGTCTCGTGACCGGCAAATTGCGCCTTCACGTTTTCTGACAGGATGTTCCTCATACACGAGCTATAACGCGACGGGTGCTACTGGACAACCTATCCAGTAGCTATCTCATTCGATTGATTGCATCCCCGAGTTGACGTGCAGCCTCTCGTGCATCCGGATCGGAATGATAGCGGCCGAAGCAAATGCGCAGGGCCTCCTTTTTCCGCTTTTCGTCCACATCCATCGCGTCAAGAACATGTGACGAATTTATCTGACCAGAATTGCAGGCAGAGCCAGTCGAAATCATGACAGTTCTCGCCATTATCATTGCTAGTGACTGTGCATCTATACCATCGATACTTATATTTATAGCGCCAGGAAGAAGTTTACTCACATTGCCGTTTACGTGTATTTTTACCTGCCTTTCAGAAAGATCTTGGAGAAATGCTCCTAAGAGACTTTTGGCATGACGCGCATCTTTCTCGAGGCGTGACCTCGCGACCTCTGCCGCGGTACCGAAGCCAGCGATGAGTGGGGCAGGTTCGGTGCCCGCGCGAAGGCCGTTTTCCTGGCCACCGCCTACCAGAAGAGGAGTCGGTCGAGGCGCGGCAGCGGACACGTACAGGGCGCCTACGCCCATTGGGCCGTACATCTTGTGCGAAGACACGCTCATAAAGTCGACGTCGAGGTCGATCACGTCAACCGGTACCTTCCCGACCGCCTGCGCCGCATCGCAGTGCAGCAGCGCGCCGACCGCGTGCGCAAGCGCGGCCACCTCTGCGATCGGCTGTAGAACGGCGGTTTCGTTGTTCGCCGCCATTACTGAAACGAGGAGCGTGTCGTTCCTGATCAGGGCTGCCAGTTCTCCAAGATCGACAACACCGGCTTTCGTGACTGGAGCGATGTCCACTGTGAAGCCGACCGCGCGCAGCCGCCATGCCGCCTCCAGGACGGACTTGTGCTCGATCGACGTCACGACGACATGCCGCCGCTCACTCCCGCCAGTGATGGCCGCCGCGGCTGCACCCGCGATCGCGAGGTTGTTCGCCTCCGTGGCACCAGATGTGAAGACTATCTCAGCGGACGACGCGCCGACGAGGTCCGCCACCGATCGACGTGCCGTTTCAACGAGTGCTGCGGCGCGTTCGCCTGCCGCATGGGGCGAGCTAGGATTTCCGGGTTGATCCCAGGCGGCGAGCATCGCGGCTCGAGCCTCTGGCGCGAGCGGCGCGGTGGACAGGCCGTCGAGATAGATCGCGCCGCTCACTCGGCACCAGTTGCCGTTTGCAGAACAGACTCTAGACTGTCCGTCCCTCCGCTGTCTTCCGCCCCTCCGTCTATCGATCCAGCCAATCCGCTTCGCATCGCTTCATCCAGACCAGGAGCTTGGGCCGCGGGGAGGTCCTTGACGAGTAGGATGATGCCCGCCTTGCTAAGGTCCTTGTTCTGCAGAGGCGTATCAGGCACCGCATAGTTCCACGCGAGTAGTCCCATTTTCGGCACATTCTTCGTCGTGCCGGTTTCCGAGGGGATGTGAAACCAGCTTGTTGATCCGGCGCTTCTGAGATCGAGCCCGCTGGTGAGCATGCGGCGTAAATCGGGGCTTCCGGTGACGTGACCGAATGCCGTTCTCGCCCGTTCCGCTATCTGTCCCGACTCGATACCTTCCAGCGCTGCTATCACACCGTCGCAGCCGCCTTCCGTTAAGACCAACTTCAAGACTTCGTCGCCCCGGGTGTCACGGCCGACAAAGCACACTGCGCCGTCCGCAAGAGCATCTACATCGAGCCGTCGAGGTCGGCCATCGAGGTCGGCGACATACGCCTCCACGTCTACTGGGAACGTGGCAGGGAGATTGGCGACAAGCCCGACCCTCCCAAGTCCAGACAGGACCCTCTGCTGTATTTCGAGCGCGTGGGACTCTCTCAATCGCGCTACAACTCGAATGTCACCGTTCCCTAAGGCTGCATCCAGCCCTTGCCACGACACGGTGTCGATGTGCTTGATCTGCCACTTGATCCAACAGAGCTCGCCTCCGATCCGTATGGTCGCCGTACGGACGTCCTCGCCATAGGACCAGTCGCGCGCGCCGAGTGGCCTGCGCGTACCGACCAGAAGTAGGATTCGAGGAGCTCCTTCACGCTGAAGATCGCAGACTGGGGTCAACACCAGCAACACCTTATCGGCAGTCATGTCCACTAGCAGCGTCTGCTTGAGGCGGTCGAGATCCGCCCCCGCCGGCATGGTGAGCACGTCGCCGAATGTGACAGCAACGCCTACGGCGCCCGGTAAGCGCAGTCTCTCACTGTTCTGGCTTAGTAGACGCTCGACAAGTTCCTGTAGATCGGGGGAGCCGGCGACATAGGGAGGCGGATGTTGGATGGACGAGAACTCGTTGAGGCCGATCGCCGCATCTATGATGCCGGCCTCCCGCTCGATTTCATGCTGAAGCACCCGGTCGAAGACGTCGACGAGGTAGCTGCCAGTCGGTTCACCTTCAGCACTGAGCAGCAGCTGCTGTATCTGCCCGATGTCAGAGAGTCGCAGCTTGCGCAGAAGCCGTAGTGTACGGCTAGTCGCTTTAGCCATCCCGTCCTCCACGGCCGCGAACAGCCGCGTGAGCTTGTGCGAGTCCTCGACGTTCTCCGCCAGACGCTCGAGTTGCTGCTCGAGCCGGCCGGTTTCTTCGAGATCGGATTTCCTGATGATCCGGAAGGCAGAGTCGATTAGCCCGACGTCATCGCGGAATTCGTCACGCTTGTCCTCCAGGCGTGAGCTGCGTGACATCAGAACGACCAGTGGAGGGGCAGCCCGCCGCGGCTGGATCGCATTCCGAAGCCTATCCTTGGATTGATTGAGCGCAGAGGGGTCCTGCATCTTTCCGAAGAAAAGGTCGATCAGAACGACGTCTGCGTTTTGTGCGGCGACATGGAAGTCGCGACCGCTTGTCTCACACTGGAGGCCAAGAGCTTCCAGCCGCTGCTTGGCGAGATCGACGAAGTGCTGATCCGCTGTCTGATCTTCGATGTAGTTTTCGAAAAGCGGCACCACGATCTCTCCGAGCTCGCCACGAAGCGACCATAGTGTCGCTGCGTAACCATCGGTCGTGATCAATTCATCGAAGCGCGTTTCTGCCGCCGGTGGATAAGCCTCCTCGATCCGCCGCCGAAGGGCCGGCGTGAGGTCGTCGCTGAAATTGGTCCAGGCTTCGTTTCCCGGATCGATGTCGGCTGCGGTGGGTATCGCATCACACACATCGTCGACGATCAGCGCACGCCTAATTTCTTTTGCAGCAAGAAGTTCCGACAGACTCATACTTCGGTCGCTCCAGGGAGTTCGAGAATAAAACGGTGCAGGCGACCCGTGTGCGGATCCCGCTCATCGTCCAAGGCGAGCGTACCGCCATTGTACTGTGCAGCTTCGCGCGCGATGTAGAGACCAAGACCGCGGCGCCGCTTCGTGTCCTTGAGCGAGAAGAACATCTTGAAGACTTGTTCACGATTCTCCTGTGCGATGCCGTGCCCGTTGTCCTCGAAGGTGATGATCGGCGGCTTACCGTCCAGCGTCACCGTGATCGTGGGATTGAAAGACGGCTCGCGCGCCTTCCGCATCTCCAGCCAATAGACAGCGTTGGAGATCAGGTTCTCCAGGATCTGGACGAGCATGCCCTTGACGGCGCGGACCCGGATGTCCTTGTCCGGGATATGCACATCGGGGGTGACCCTGGAGCGCTCGAACTGCGCCTCATGGGCTTCGAACGTCTCGCGGATCAATTCATTCAGCGAGAAGATCTCGGTGCGCTGTCGACCTGATACGCTGAGAGGGTCGAGCACACGCACTCGCTTGCTCACACTCTTCATCTCTGCCTGTAGCGAGTTGAAGTGGGCCCGTAGATTCGTAGGGACGTCTTTCCCCTTCAGGCCGGCGAGCGCCTTCAGAGCGTTCTCGGAAGCACGGGCTAACTCGTGCGCGACGACCTCGACCATGAGCCCGACACCGGCCATCTCGACCATTTGTCGGCTCTCCTCCTCGACCTGCGCGATTCGGAGCCGAGCGCGGGCAGCGAATTCGGAGAACTCGAATAGGGTCTGCTGGAGGTCCTCGATCGCAATGTCCCCCTCCGGCGGGGTGAGTTTCTTCAACTTTCGAATAGCGGCCTGGGCGCGATCCTCCAGCCGCATGACCTGAGCCTGCGCGTCCGACAAATCTACCTTCTGCAGCTTATACTGCTTCTCCACGTCTCGCATAAAGGCGCCGAGACTATCCTGCACCGCATAGCGAAGGACCTGAAGAAGGACCTTTTCCTCGGATGTTTCCCGCAGCCCCTCGCGGTTGGTCTGGTCGACTAGCATGGGATTGGCCGTTCGGGATATGTTCACCCGGCCTATGAACTGTGTCTTATTGAGCGTGTAACCCGACCGCCGGAGCGCTCGCCGATCGAGTTCGAGCCAGTCATCCTCGTCCTCGCCATATGGGAACACGCGGAAGCGGTCCCGAAATAGCAGAATGCCGGACCACTTCGTCTGCAACTCGCGCACCGCCTTCTGTTCGCCGATCGTCTCGATCCCGCCGAGACGACGGCGGTTGTACCAGTGCGCCTCGAAGGAAAACGGTCCAACGGTCGCGAGGGCCATGTCGTCGATATCACCGTCCAGGCCGATGATGGCAGACTGTAGGTCTTCAGCGGTGAGTTTGATGACCGCCTTTTCTACCGGATGGTCGAAGCCGAGATTGAGCGCCTCGAGCGTGCAGGTCAGGGCCGGGCTTCCATCGATGACCTCGTATTCGCCCGCAACCCTCGCGTGCGCCGCCTCAAGCAGCGCCGCTGACATGAGCGGGATCGCTATGCGTTGGCCGTTCCAGTGAATTGCCACACGGGGCCTCGTTGCCGCGTCCGCGAATGGATCGGTCAGACGCGCAAATTCATATTCCGCCATGTCGCGGACGCGCTTCTCCGTCCAGTTCTCGGTGAGGTCGCTGATGATGATCGAAGTGCCCGACCACGTCGGAAGCGGCTTCGGCCCACCTATGCGTGGTTCGACGGGGATCTGGTCGAGCATGGCCTCGACATCTTCGAAGGCACGCCAGTCGATCTCAAGCAGGTTCATATTGCCGTCGTTTACCTGTGCGGTCTCGACCCGAAGACGTTCTCCCAGCCGCATCGCCGAAAGGCGACCGATGCCCTTCTCTCCAAGGTACGGCGTCTCCTCGTCACCACGTGCGAGAGCGGCGTCCACCGCCTTTTTGCGCGAGGCTGTTCCGATGACCAGGAAGTTCTGTTCCAAAGCCTCCCGAGACATCCCCGACCCAGTGTCGGACACGGTTATCGAATTGAAGCGTGACTGCGCTTTGGCCATGAGTTGCAGGAGTTCATCTACCGCCCGGGCGTCGTCGATCATGGCGGCATAGCCGTCACGCGCGGAGGCGCTAGCGTTGGGCAGGAATGTGGTCTTCACGATCTCCTTGGCAGCCACGACGTCGTCGGACTCGACAAGTTCGTTATGAAGTCGCAGGTAATCACGGCGTGGAAGCACGACGTCGAAGCGGACATCGACGCCCGTCTTCGTACGAGCGTCGAAACCGTTCTTGATGAGCTCGTAGAACGCGATGATATCCGAGCTGATGAGCTCGGAGCCCAACTCCAGAACTGTGCGGGCGGTGATTCGGAACAAGCGATTGAAACTCCCTTGAGTTTAGATGTCTAACGGCTGGAATTTGCGCCGCCAAGAGGAAAGCATACCATATCGAAGCGTGATGCATCGCCGGGCCTAGCCCTGCGTCTACGACGCAGCGCTCACCGATTTCTGCTCGATCCATTCGTCGGGTGCCACCACAGGGAATGCCTGAGCTGCATGTGAGAAGAATCCGGCACCTCGCCATTCCTCGTGATTGCCGATGATGTAGAGCACGCGCTTCGCCCTTGTGGCGGCGACATTGAGCAGGTTCGGCGTGCCGCCGGCCCATGTCCGTGATCCAGGACGCGCGCCGCGCCCGGCTCCCAGCATAAGGATGACGGCTTCGGCCTCCTTGCCCTGAAACGTATGGACGGTGCCGATATGGCGTTCGATCCATTTCTCTCGATCCGTTCGGTTCAATTCGGGCAGGAAGCCCGAGGTCCGGCCCAATAGCTGCTTCAGGCATGTGGCCGGTATACGGAACGGGGAGATGACATAAAGGTCCGGACCTTGGGGCTGAAGACGGCAAAGTTCGACAATCGTCTCAGCGATGAGGCGTCCTTCCGCTTCGACCCATTTCCCGTTCGAAGGGGCGTCCATGTTAATCCATGCGCTTGGACCCAGCCGATCGCGGATGGCCGATCGACCTGCGCCCGTGGCATGGACCATGCGGCTAGCATAGGCGATCCGGTTAGCCAGATCGAACATCGGCTTCTCGCAGCGTCGATGCACGAGGAGGGGCATTCCGGTATCCCGGGTTGTTGGACCCTCTGAAACCGGATTCCCAATCGGGAAGCGACCCTGGATGACGCTCGCGCGGTCGGCCAGGACCTGCGCCGACACCTCCGGTGCCGCCCAGGGTTCCGTGGTCAGGCCGTTGCCTCGGAAGATCAGGGCCGTCGTATGTTCCGGCGTGGTCACCACCGGTTCGATCTGGAGGGGGTCGCCGATCACCACGGCGCGTCGGGCGCGCCAGATGGCGCCGACTGCCTGCTGAGGCGTTGCCTGTCCCGCCTCGTCGATCAGTAGCCAGCCGATCGACGCATCCCGGAAGGTATGGAACATCCGGCCGATCGACGCGAAGGTTGTGGAGACGACCGGCACCAGCAAGAAGAAATAACCCCAATCCTGCGCGCTTGCGTTTGCCGAGCCACTGACGACCGTGTTCAGGGCGGTCTTGAGTGGCCGGGGGCCAGCGGCCACGAAGGCACGGTGGAGACGGATGGCAGCAACGAACAACTCGTCACGCGCCCGGCGGAACCGTCCGCCGTTCCACGGGCTGCCCTTCTGGAACAGATCGTCCGGTTGTGCCCAGAATCCCGGACCGGGGAAGCTGTCGCCAAGCTCCCGTCGGCCATCTTCCAGTTGCTGCCCGAACCTTGCTGCTTCGGCCAGAAGCGTTTCCAGACGCGCTTCAGCGTCGGCGTAACACTTGCCCCGCCGTTCATCTTCGGCGATCGCGGCTTCGCGCCGCATCCTGGCATCACGTGTCGCTCGTTGCGCTTCATCGAGCCGGGCAATCTGTTCGCGGATCCCGCTTTCATGCGCTTGCCATGCCTGGGTCCGGAGCATTTTGGACAGGAAAGATGGCCGGACGGAGGTCAGGGCGCTGAGCTTCGTGGTTTCGAGTCCTTCGAGCCGTTCGGCTTCGCCTACCTGGCTTCTTGCCACTGCCGCCGCCCGCAATGCACCCTCGTGATCCAGCCGGCACTGCTCTCGCGTTTCGCTGGCCTGCGGCAGTTCCGTCTCGGCCTTGCGCAAGGCGTCGCCCGTGCGCGACAGCGCGACCAGTTCATCCCGTAGCCTTCGGCTACGAGCGAGGGCTTGGTGGAAAGTATCCTTGGCTTCTCGCCACCGCGCCATGGCCTCCGGATATCGCAGCGGTGGGTCGATTATACTCAGCTTGCCGGGCTTGCGACCTTTGCGATTCTGCGTATTGGGCCATCCTGCACGATTGAGCCAGTCATCCAGGCCCCAATCCTCATCTCGCCAAAAGCGGTCGAAGAACGTTTGCCGGTTCTTCATGTTGCCCAGCCGGGCCGCGATCAGGCCCCAGGCCCGCTTCGCAGGTTCTGCGTCCTGCTTCAGGCCGAGCAGATGGGTGGCGGTATGCCCGAAATGGTCGAGCCCTTCATCCCGCCAGACAGAGTCGTCGAGCGCTTTCTCGCGGACAGGCAGCTCGAGGCTGATATTCTCGACGGCGGCGTTGTTGCTGCTGGCGACGACGACGGCGAAATCCATCAGGTCAAGATCCCCGACCCCGTCCGAGGGCGTCTCGATATCGGCCAGCTTCTCGGCGCGCGCGACCATTACCTGTGCGACCAGATCGCGTAGTAGCGTGGTCTTTCCCGTGCCGGGTGGTCCGTTGATGGCGGCGAGACCTTCCGTCGCGAGATCGCGGGTGACGGCGTTGACCGCCGCCTGTTGCAGGAGGGTGAGCGGATGCAGGCCGGGGCCGGGCCAGCGTCCGAGGGGGAAAAGATCGGGTGAAAGGAGTTCCGCCAGTCGCGTCCGATCGGTCAGTGCGTCCCAGGGCGCGGCGGGCGGCGTGAGGCCGAGATAGGCGGCGAGGGCAGAAGGGAGAGAGGCTGCGTCGCGCAGGGCGCGGCCGAGGTCTGGCAGGTAGAAGCTGGACAGCAGGTCGCCATTCGGCGCGTTGACTTTCTCGCTCTCGATCGCGCACGGCACCGGGATCCAGAGATCCGCCGGCACCGACAGCGCTTCGGCGAGCTTCGCAGCGACGCCATGCAGATCCGCCCAAGTCAGGGAGCGCAGCTTCCCACCGCCTCCTCGTGGAGTGAGCAAGTCGGCAAAACGCGATCGCAGATCCTCTGCCTCACGGTCCCATTCTGCCAGTCCGGTAGGGCCGCCGCCACCAAGGATATGACCAACACCCCAGGCAAAGCTGGCGATGGCAAGGGTATCAGGCACCATGATGCCCCATTCGTCGAGCACGAGGCTAGCGGCAATCACGTTGCCCTTCATCGTGGATCGGTCGGTCTTGTCCTCCTCGTCGGGGTCGTTTTCGCCAATGGCGGCGTTCAGGCGCTCGAAGGATTTGCGCGTAGGCATGGCGCCGAGAATGACGTTGTACCAACGCCGTTTTGGACGCTCTTTTTGCGGGATCTGTGGTTCCGATGGCCTCTTCGAATCGCTCTCGAGGGAGGCAATCGGCGGTTCAGGAGGATCGGGCAGAATGGGCCAGGGCGTGGGATCGACCGGATGGGGTGGCTGCCAGAGGTCCGGTCCGTCCGTCGCGTCGGTTCGCCGGTTCCGGATGCGACCTTCGCGATCCGCGGCCAAATCGTTCCAGCCGGACTCCCGCGTAGCCTGCGGGGTCAGGACTTCCAGCGCGATCCAGGAGCGCAGGACACGGCGGACGGTGTCTGGTGTGACGGACATGACCACATCTTTGCCCCCGTAACGCTATGAAACAAGTCACATATGACTGCCCAGCGATGTCCGGTTAGGTAGTCTGGGTTGCATCCGAAATCGATCGAGAGAGTGAAAGAGCTAATGGCTCCGCCCTCGCGCTGACAAGGATGCGCGCCTTTGGCGCCGTCTGGGCCGGTATCCCCGGCCTTCCTGCGCTGCGCTCCGTGCAGACCGGGCGATCCCCCTCCGGCCCGGCCGCCCTTGCCGTTGCTACCCCGCTGCTCGCCGCGAGGCAGAGGAACAGCGGGGGCTGTTCCTCGCGGAACAAGGAGAAGGGACTATGACCGGCAGCACGAACACGGCGACCGATTTCCGCAACACCATCCTTGGCGGTGACAGCGCGCAGCTTATGCGGGCGATGCCGCGCAATTCGGTGGATTTCATTCTGACCGATCCGCCCTATCTGGTGAATTATCAGGGCAGGGACGGGCGCAGAGTGCGCAACGATGACAATTCGCGATGGCTCCGGCCCGCGGTCAACCAGATGCACCGCGTCCTGAAATGGGGCGGCTTCATGGTCTCGTTCTACGCATGGAATCGTGTTGATCTGTTCGCCGAAGCCTGGAAGGCGGCGGGATTCCGAATGGTCGGTCATATCGTCTTTCGCAAGAACTATGCGTCATCATCCCGATTCCTCCGACATGAACACGAGGCAGCTTACTTGCTCGCAAAGGGTAATGTTGCGCCGCCCGCCAAGGCGATCCCGGACGTGATCGACACGCCGTATTCCGGGAACAAATTGCACCCGACACAGAAGCCAGTGGAGGCACTGCTCCCCCTGGTGGAAACCTTCTGCCCGAAGGGCGGACTGGTTCTGGACCCGTTCGCTGGCTCCGGTTCATCCCTGGTGGCGGCACAACATCTTGGCCGCGATTGGCTGGGCATGGAACTGGACCCGGACCACGCTGCCACCGCGACCCGGCGGCTAGCCTGGCACGGCGCAAAGAGGGTGGCGGCATAAGCTGCCCCCCTTTCCGTGTCTCCCCCATGGTTTCATCATCCGCCGCCCGTGGGGACGCGGGCGCGGCGCCGCATCTGGCGCCGGAAATCGTGCTCGCCGGCATGCCGGCTCGCCTTTCTTCGTTGGTTCGGGAGGGCGGGCATGGGTCTTTCCGCCGATCCCTGATGCGGTGAGACAACGCGCCGCTTCGCGGCGCGAGTGGAAGGCGGCGGGCGTCGCCGCCTCGGGCATGAGAGGGCATGGCGCGCTCTGTGTCAGCGGATCGGGCAGGGTCCGGTTCTGCGCCGCGTCGCCGACGTGATGACGGTGCCGAAGCCCTCCCGGTTGGCGAGAGAGGCATCGGGGCAATCAGCCCCCGGCATGACCTCTCCGTCAGGACGGTTTCAAACGGAACGAGATACGCCGTCATCCTCGACGGCCGAAACCGCGCCCGATCCGGTCAGCGGATAGGGACAGTAGCCAGCTTCCGCGCCGTCACGCACGGCGTCGGTGGTTTCTGATCCAGCAGCCGCAGCCAGATCGCAGCCCCCGAGCAGGGGGAGGGATATGGTGCCAAGCCCACCGCTCTTTCGCGCAACGGACATCTTCTTCCACGTCGCCAGGCAGGTCTGCCCGCGCGACCTCTCCGTCCCCCAGCACCCGATATGTCGTTCTGCATTCCCCGATCCTGACGGCGCCGCACACCATGCCCTCTCGATATGGCCGATCTGCCCGAAGACCAGCTTCGCCTCGCCCGGCTATGGCGCAACAGCGTCCCGCAACTTTCTTCCCCTGCCGGATCGGAAAACTTGAGGCCGGGGCCGCCTGGATCAAGCACACCACGGATCGGTGCGAGTATCTCGGCGTGAAGCTGGACGATCCGACCCTTCCCGGTCCGATCTTCGCCAGCCTCTTTGAGGATGAGAACGGCGCCGTCAACCTGGTCTGGAGCCGCCCGCGCAGCCGCAACAGGGACTGAGGGCCCCGACGCCCCTCCCGGCAACCGGGAGGGGCTTTGGCGCCTCTGGCGCGTAACCGGGCGCGGATCGATCCGCGGGGAAGATCGGGTGATCTTCAAAACGGGGCTTCCCCTCGGGATCGACCGCCTCGGATACTGACCGTCCGGGCAGGCGGTGCCGCCCATTCTCATACAAAGACAAACGGGGGAGGGCACCATGCCCGGAGCAGACTGGCAGGTCCAGGCGCAGTACCAGCATCTGCGCGACGCAACGCCGGCCGAACTCGGCTGGGAGTATCTGCGGCGCAATCGGTGCTACCGCGACGAGCAACGGGCATGGTCCGAACTGGCCCCCGACGACCCCCGGCAGGCGGCATTCGCCCGCCGCTGGGGGCCGCGATTTCGCCGCCGCTCCTGACCAGCCCTTCGGCGCCCTGACCGCGCTGTGGTCGCGGCTGATCCTGCCCACCATCCTGGTCGTCAGGCCATTGCCGCTAGGTCAGACGCTGACGCCGCGCCGTCTCGACATCCACGCTTTGTCGACGGTGCGTTGCATCGAAACGCCCGACGGGATCTACGTCTCCTGCGTCTGCGGCGGCGTCACCTGGCAGCTCTGGATGGAACGGCGCTGGCCCGGACAGCACCATTATGCCTTCGACCACGCCTATGACCGTTTCATCCCGTTGCGCGCGCACGAGACCATCCGCTTCTGGCGCGTGCTCGCGGGCCTCTCCGACCCCGGCCCGTGGCACAGAATGTCCCGGCAGTCCCTCGACCGCCATATCCTCGCGCTGCGCGTGGCCGACGCCCGCGCCGCTGGCGTCGGCGAACGCGTCATCGCCGAATCGCTGCTCGGCCAGCCGGTTGCCCGGTCCGCGGACTGGTCCGACCTGTCGGCGCGGGCTCAGTTCCGCCGCCTCGACAGCCTGGCGAACCGCATGATCGCGGGCGGCTATCGCGATCTCATCGGCTATCCGCTGTCCCGCCGCGTCTGAACACGGCATTTTCCCATCGCCTGCCATCGCGTCGCGTCCCCGCGCATTGCCTTCCGGCAGCGGAGCAGAAAAGCCCCGCTGCCGGAAGGGATTTTCATGCCGATGCGGCAAACGGCGGTCTTCGGATGACGAAACGGACGGATGTCCGTTTTGTTCCATGGACGTTTTTGTCATCGACAAAAACGTCCATCCCCGGCCCGCCGATTGTCCAGCAGCCTCTCTCCATGCGCGCCGATGTCCCGATCCGGCGCGTCAAGCGAGGGAGATTTTGTCATGACGGAAACGCCACGTCTGATGCGCGTCCGCGAGGCGGCCCGGTTCCTCGGCATTGCGGTTCGCACCCTGGAAAAGCATCGCACCTACGGCACCGGCCCGCTCTACCGGAAGGTCGGGGGCCGGGTGCTCTATGCCGTCGAGGACATGATGGCCTGGACCGCCGAGGGTGCGCGCCGCTCGCCCTCGGACAAGACGTCCAGCCGGGTCTTCCCAGCCCGGCCGCTCACCCCTGAAGAGCGGGAGAGCCTGTGATGGGCGGCGATGAGCGCTGGCGCGAGCCCGACCGCCGCTTCGTGATCAGCGGTCCCGCCCGCCCGCGCGATCTGCGCGACCTCATGGAGCGGCCGTTCTTCGCCCTCGGGAAGATTCCCCGGTACGCGCCCATCCATTACCGCGCGGGCTACACCGAGGTGCATGTAATCCCGGATGGAGCGACCGGCATGGCGACCATCTGGGACGCCGACGTGCTGATCTGGCTGGCGGGCCAGATCGTCGACGCCCTCAACCACGGCCTCTGGGTATCGCGCCATGTGCGCTTCACGCCCTGGCGGCTGTTCGCCGATCTCGGCTGGGCCGATGGCGCGCACCAGTACCGGCGCTTCCACGGAGCGCTGGCTCGCCTGGCGGCGACCACAGTGACGACGACAATCCGCAATGGCCCGAATTGGCAGGAGAAGCCGTTCACCTGGGTCAGCGACGTGCGCGTCTCCAGCGACGATGGCGTCGCGCTGACGCTGCCGGAATGGTTTCTTGATACCATCGCCGAGCCGACGCGCGTGCTCACCGTCGATCCGGCCTATTTCCGCCTGCGCGGCGGCGTCGAACGCTGGCTGTACCGGATCGCCCGCAAGCATGTCGGTCGGCAGAGGGGGCAGTGGCTGTTCGAGACGGAGTTCCTGTATTCAAAATCCGGGAGCCTGATGCAACGGGGCGATTTCGCGTCGGCGCTCAGAAAAATCGCCGGAAATACGGCCTTCCCGCGCTACCGTTTCGCGGTGTTCGTTTCTCGCGGCGTGGAATATCTGCGGATTGAAGCAACGGCACAATCCACCGGACCTGTGGACAAGCCTGTGCGACATCCCGTTGCAATAAATGTGGATTGTACCGTTGGATTACGCGACGGCATACCGTTTGATCGTTCTGAAAACCCCCATGCAACGCCTTGTCACATAACGGAATCCGACGGTCGAAACTTAGTACATAACTTAAAGAGTCTTAATAGATGTAGGGAATCGCGGTTTTTCGCGCACCGCATTTCCGGTCGCGGGGGTAAGCGAAAAAAGGCTCAGGACGCGGTCGCGGATCGCGGGGCCGGTGTCCCATGACCGCCCGTTCTTTCCGGCCGACGGACCATGCGCTCACCACCGTCGAACTGACCTGGATCGAAAAGCGCATCGAGCATTGGGTCCGCTTCGGCCACCCGGTCGAGGATCGCATCCTCGACCGCCGACGTAGGCTGATGAGCTTCACGCCGGACAGTGTGTTCGCCTTCATCCGCTGGGCCGCGAACGATTTCGGGACCGTGGTGTCCTGCATCGACATCGTGTGCGCGGTCGGGGCGCAGGAAGCCTGCCAGACCGTGCCCTTCGTGCGTCCCGGCGGCGAGAGCCTGCTGCGCCAGAGCGGCTGGCCGAAGGTGCGCCGGGTGCTGGAGGCCATCGACGGCGTCGAGGCGCTGGGCATCGACCCGGCCGCCGCCTGTCCCGATTACTGGCGGCATCTCCACCACCGTCTGACGGCTCGTCAGGAGCCACGCCCGTACACGCCGGAACGCCATTCGGCCTGGCTGCGCCGGAGGGAAGCGTCATGACCCGGCGCGGCTGGTTTTTCACCACCTATTTCGCCGTGCTTGGCGTCGGCGCCTCGCTGGCGGTCCACCCCGTCCCGCGCCTGGTCTGGAACGCCACGGCGAGCGTTCCGGTCGGCCTGTATCGGCTGCGTCCCGATCCCGCGCCGCGGGTCGGAGACATCGTCGCCCTGCGGCTGCCGGACGTCCCGGCGATGCTGCTGGCGCGGCGCGGCTACCTGCCGCTCGGCGTTCCGTTGCTCAAGCCCGTGGCAGCGATTGCGGGGCAGATCGTCTGCCGGTTCGGCCCGCAGGTCATAATCGACGGAACGCCCGCCGGTGACGCGAAACCTGTCGATCATCGCGGCCGTGCGCTGCCCGTCTGGCAGGGCTGCCGGCGTCTCGATCCCGGCCAGGTCTTCGTCATGAACCCGGCCGAGCCGCGCAGCCTCGACGGGCGGTATTTCGGCCTGCTTCCCGTCTCGGCAGCCATCGGACAGGCGACGCCGCTCTGGCTGCCATCCAGGCCGGAACATGCCGCCGAACCTTCCTTCATCCCTTCTGCGAAAGGACGTTGAGATGACCCAGATCGGCTTCTTCACGCGCGTTGCCGGCGGCTTTGCCGGCCGACTGCGCACGCTCTCCCTCGACGCGGAACTGACCTTCGTGCCGGCGGAGACCAGCGGCGCCGAACACGCGCCGGATTATCGCATCCATCTCGGGGACAGCGACAGCGGACCGGAGGTCGGGGCGGCCTGGAAACGGATCGGCGAACGGGCGGGCGAGTATATCTCCGTCGCCCTGGACGATCCCGTTTTCACGCAGCCGATCCGCGCTACGCTGTTCCAGGCCGGGCGCGGCAAGAACGAATGGCAACTGGTCTGGAACCGTCCCGCAAAACGTCCGGGAGGCCGGGAATGACCGCCCGGCCGCTTCGGATCGGCTATGCCGACCCGCCCTATATCGGCTGTGCGCATCTCTATCGCCACCAGCCCGATTATGCCGGCGAGGTCGATCATGTCACGCTGATCGAGCGCCTGGAGCGCGACTATGACGGCTGGGTTCTCCATGCCGGTGCGACGCCGGAGTCCTTCGCCGTGCTTGCGCCGCTGGTCGTGACAACCGGTGCGCGCTGGATGGCTTGGGTGAAGAGGTTCGCCGCCTTCAAGCGCAACGTGCCGGTGGCCTATGCGTGGGAGCCGGTGATCGTCAAACCCGCGCGCAAGCCCGTCGTCAGCCACCGCCTCGTGATGCGCGATTGGATCCAGGAAAGCATCACGCTGCGCCGCGGGCTGACAGGCGCGAAGCCGCAAGCCGTCTGTCATTGGCTGTTCGAAATGCTCGGCGCGCGTCCCGAAGATGAACTGGACGATCTGTTTCCCGGCACTGGCGCTGTCACGGATGCATGGCGCGTATGGCAGCGGAAATTTCTGTTGCCCGGAGACAGTACGTCATCGTCTGCGCCACGCTCACCCCGCCAGAAGCAGAAGGACGGACAGGGGCGGTCGCCATGAAGCGCCGTTCTCTTATCGGCATCGTGCTCATGCTCTTCCCGGCTGCTTCTCATGCACAGGATCTCGATGGTTTCGTGCGTCAGGCGGCAGAGCAGAATGCGATCCCGCCCGCGTGGGTTCGTGCTGTCATCACCGCCGAGAGCGGGGGCGACCGTGGCGCGATTTCGGGTGTCGGCGCCATGGGGCTGATGCAGCTTATGCCCGACACCTGGTGGGTACTCCGGCACGATCTCAACCTGGGTGCCGATCCCTTCGATCCGCATGATAATATCGTGGCCGGGACAGCCTATCTGCGATGGCTGCACGACCGCTATGGCGATGCGGGTTTCCTCGCCGCCTACAATGCCGGTCCCGCCCGCTATGACGAACATCTGGCGACTGGTCGTCCGTTGCCCGGCGAGACGGTTTCCTATGTCGCGCACGTTCGGACCCTGATCGAAAACCCGGCGTCTTTTCCTTCGGAATTGGTCTTGAAAATCTTCGCGGATTGGAGGGCGGGATCGCTTTTTGTCGGAGCAAAAGCGACTTCGGAATCGTTCATGCCGGTTGCAGTTTCCGTGTCGCAAAGGGCCGTATCTCCTCATCCCTTTCCGGCCGAATTTTTCTCGGCCCGTGATGGTTTCCGGCGTCCCGATTTCTTCGTCTCTCGCAGCGCACCGGAGCAGGATGACGATGCGCGGACAAGAGTCACGAAACCATGAGAACAGGACAGGGCAGAAGGGAGTGGGGCAACGGCAAGATTAAAGGGCGCGGCACTCCGTCCGGCCCGAACCTGCGGTTTTGTCTGTCTGCACATGGGGTTGGGGTCCCGCGTTACGGCACTGCCGATTTTTCGCGTGGAGTACGTCTGTTTTCCGGAAACTGGCTGTATTCTGCCCTTCTGCACGGCACTGTGCGGGAAACGGCGGTGAATTGCGATATCGGCCATGTCTTCTGACGATGACACAAGTTTCCAGGTCCGGCCGGGTCGCATCCGTGGCAAGAGGGGCGGGAAGACCCGGAGTTTCCTGTCGCGGATGCGTGCAACCGTGCGGCGGTCGGGCAGCTCGCGGCCGTTTCGAAATCTGGCCATTTCCGGCTCGCATAAACCCGGCGGTGCCGGGGGCGCTGACACGCGCCGTGGTGGTAAATCCGGCGTCCGGAAGGGACGCGGCGCGGCCTTCGTGAGGGCGCGTCACATCGCGGGCTGGACCCATCAGAATCCCGGCAGCCGCCGCGTCATCGTCAAGTCGCGCATGATCCGCACGCCCGGCCGCGACGGCAGAGCGCGTGCCCATTTGAAGTACATCCAGCGCGACGGCACCTCACGCGAGGGCGCACGGGGAGAACTCTATGGCCCGGAGGTCGATCGCGTCGATGGCGACGCCTTCCTCGAACGCGGGCACGATGACCGGCACCAGTTCCGCTTCATCGTTTCGCCCGAGGATGCCGACCAGATGCAGGACCTGACCGACTTTACGCGGGATCTGATGACCCGGATGGAGGCCGACCTCGGCACGAAGCTGGATTGGGTGGCGGTGAACCATTTCAACACCGGCCACCCGCATGTCCATATCGTCATCAGCGGCCGCGACGAACAGGGTGACGATCTGGTCATCAACGGCGATTACATTGCCCAGGGCGTGCGCGAGCGGGCGAGCGAACTGGTGACGCTGGAACTCGGCCCCGAGACGGTCTTGGAACAGCGCCGCAAGCTGGAGGCCATGGTCGAGCAGGACCGCTTCACCCGGATCGACCGGCAGTTGCTCGTGTTGGCGGAAGATGGCCCGATCGACATGCGCGGCGACCAGGGCGGCGATCATGTTCTGCGCCTGCGGCGGCTCACCAAGCTGGAGCGGATGGGCCTCGCCAACCAGGCCGAGCCGGGCGTCTGGCAGCTTGCGCCGGAGACAGAGAAAACGCTGAGGGAACTCGGCGAGCGCGGCGACATCATCCGCGCCATGAACCGGGCGATGCGCGAGCAGGGCCGCGCCTCCGATCCCGGCCTGTTCGCTTTCCATGACGCGGCCTCGCGCGTGATGGTGGAGGGGCGCCTGATCGACCGCCATCTGGCCGACGAGCTGGGCGAGGCGATCGGCCTGGTCATCGACGGCGTGGATGGGCGCACCCACCATGTGACCGGGATCGATCCGGCCGCGCTGGAGGGCATGCGCACCGGCAGCATCGTCGCGGTCGGCCCGGAGGTCGTCGGCCCCCGGCCGGCGGACCGGGAGATCGTGGCGGTCGCGGGGCAGGGTGGCGTCTATCGTGCTGACGTCCATCTCGCCCGTGCGCAGGCTATGCCGCGTATTCCGGGTGGCGATGCGGACGCCTATGTCGCCTCCCATGTGCGCCGCCTGGAGGCCCTGCGCCGCGCCGGCATTGCGGAGCGGATCGAGGACGGGGTGTGGCAAATCCCAGGCGACTATCTCGACCGTGCGGCCGCCTACGATACGGCCCGCGCGCGCCGGCTTTCCGTCCGGGTTCTCTCCAACCTCGATCTCGACGCCCAGGTCACCGCCGATGGCGCGACCTGGCTGGATCGCGGGCTGGTATCCCGCGGGACATCGGACGTGGTCGATGCCGGCTTCGGGCACGAGGTGATCGCGGCGCGACAGCGGCGGCAGGAGCTGCTGGTCGAACGGGGGGACGCCTGGCGGGACAAAGAGGGGAAGATCCGTTACCGCAAGGGGTTGCTGGCGACGCTGGAACGGCGGGAACTGGACCGTGTCGGCCAGGAGATGGGGGCATCACGCGGGACGTCGTACCGCGCCATGGCGGAGGGGGAGAAAATGCGCGGCACGCTGAAGGAAAAGGTCCGGCTGGCGAGTGGAACCTACGCTCTGGTCGAGAACGCGCAGGAATTCGTGCTGGTGCCCTGGAGGCCGGTGATCGACCGCCGCATCGGGCAGGAGATTTCCGGCGTCATGCGGGCCGGGACGATGGACTGGCAGTTGGAGCGTGCGAGAGGGATTGGGTTATGACCCGGATTTCCAGATGTAACTGCTGACCGCAATCGATCTACTTGATCGAGAATTTCAGTTCTCGGTAAAGTACGAAATCGTTAATGCAACGCACACCGAATGTGGTGCAGATGTCAGGAATTTTTCTTTTCGACCGAGTTACGCTCGGTTTGGAATTTTCCTTCGTGACGACAACGCGGTTGGGTTTCATGATAGCGGCGGCAACCAAAAACGGGTCGCGCCCAATTTGTTCCAGTTCCACATCGTTCAGGTCGGGAGCATAGCCCTGTGCCACTACACGCTGCACAGTTGCAAGATCCGAGGTCTCTTTAAGGACGAGAGCATCCTTGACGGTCTGTTGCCTTAGCCATTCAGCTAATAGACCGTTAGAAGGGGCGACTTCATCATAGATTTCTCGAGGCGTCTTAATCCTGTTTCGCTCTGCCATTACGAGCAACCATTCCCAGAATTGGGGAATTCTGTCGACCGGATAGTAGTCTTCGTGCGCGCGGATCAGGACATTTGCATCAAGGAGATAGAGATTCATGCGGCGTGGCTTCGTTCTTGCAGAAGAAGATCCACGGACGTAGGTCTCACGCCAAGAATTTTGGCGGCTCTGGTATGAGTCAGAATTTCGCCCTGTAGCGCGCGACGCACCACATTCAGAAGGCTGTTTCCCAGGCGATGTCGTCGAATCATGTAGTAGCTCGGGCCGCCGCCATCAGGTGTCGACGGACGCTTCTTCTGGTCACGCCATCGTGCGGCAAAAATCAGGAACACCGCCGCCGCAACTTCGCTGGAAATCTTGCGCATGCTGACAAGGCGATAGGTTACCACGGCCTGACTTACGTTCCAGGTCTCGGCAATACGCGCGGTTGCCGCAATGACCGTTTCAGCATCGGCTTCATCTAGATCAGGGAGTTGCGCGTCAGCTTCATTCGGTAGCAGGAACTCTCCTGCAACCTTATTGCAAAATCGCTCGATCGAATTCTCGGATGTCCATCCAAGGGGACCGCTGATGCCGCTTGCACCAATCCAGATATGCGCCAGTTCATGCATCAGGGTAAAGGCGCGTGCAGGAGCTGCATCGTTGTCATTGATGACGACAAAAGGCGCGACGTCATCGGCCAGGGCGAAGCCACGGAATACGTCTTCGCCGATATCCGAATGATGCGAACCCAGGTCGCCCAGAAGCAGGATGTAAATACCGATCTTTTCGGCCGCTGCACGAAGCAGCGTGAACAGCGCGACGGAGTCCCTGGCAGCCTTTTGTTCCCCTGGGGTGATAGCCAGCGCGGCCCGGATGGCAGAGACGACGGCTTGCGTGCCCTGCTTCATGGTAGCCGAACCGACGATGGGAAGAGGTAGACCTTCGTCTTCGTCTTCCAGCACCTCTCGCAGCATCTGTTGCCGGGCTTTGACATCTCTTACCAGAGTATCGAGCAGCGCATTCTCACGAGCTGATCCTCTGGTTCCGGAGACGGTGCGGAAATCCTCTCCACGTTCACCGCGTTGTGGCGGGGCAGGCAGATAAAACGACACGAGCGGACGACGGTAGGCTGTAACGGCTTTCTGGAGCAGCGAGTCGGTCAGAGGACGTTCGCCATGTTCGATCGAGCGCAGTTTGTCAGCGGCTGTCTGCTTTGCGCTATTCTTCAGGGCAAGCTTCTCGGCTGCCTCCTCAAGGGATAGCCCTGCGGTCTCCCGCGCCCAGGTCATCATCCCTGGATTGATATGCACTGCCTGTGCCATTGGCTCCCGAAGTCGTTGTGCCGCTCTGTAACGCGCAATCGTAATGTGGTGTGACTCTCGTGCCAAGCACCGAAACGCGAGCCGCTTCTCACCGTCTTGCACGAACGTCCAGCAACTCACCAGGCTCTACATTGAGAGCCATAGCGATCCTGCCGAGGATGGTGACACTGGCCGAAACACGCGCGCGCTCGATCGAGCCGATATAGCGGGCGCTGAGACCGGTCATCTCGGCAAGCTCTTCCTGCGTCAGATCGCGGTCATGGCGGATGCGCCGCAGATTGGCCGCCATGACGTCCTTGAGGTCCATGCCCCATGGGTGCGGGTAGGGGAACGATCATTCTAGGAACGATCGTTCCTATTCGTCTTGCGCCGCGGGAACTTTGACCGCACGATGCGTAGAGCGACCAGTCGACCATGGGGTGCCCCTCGTGCAGGATATCACGCCGACCCAGGATAGGCCTGATCCCGCGATCGCCGCCGAGGCCCCCTGCGGCCCGGCGCTGACCGCCTACGACCATCTCCATCACGTGACCTACCTGCGCCTACTCGACGCGGAGGCGGACGGCGCGGACTGGCGCGAGGTCGCGCGGATCGTGCTCGGCCGCGACGCGACGGCGGACGAGCCCGGCGCGCGCCGCTGCTGGGACTCGCACATGGCGCGGGCACGCTGGATGCGCGATACCGGCTATCGCCAACTGCTGACCATATCGGGTGGTCGAACGGCGCATTGAGCGCACCGTCCTATTCCTTAGCCTTTCGCCGCCGGTTGCCGCACAGGCGCGGAATCCGCTTGCGGAAATCCCCGCCGTTCCTTCGCTGACGGACTGGTGTCCTGTCAGGGAGGAAGCCATGTCCGCCACGCGCGTGCTCTGGGGCCAGGTGATCCTGGTCCTGACGATCGTCATCCTGTTCTGGTGGGCGGCGACGGAATGGACCTCCTGGCGGCTGGGCTTCCAGCCCGCGCTGGGGCGGCCCTGGTTCCTGCTGGACCATCGCTGGCCGGTCTATGCCCCGCCGCTGTTCTTCTGGTGGTGGTACGAATTTGATGCTTACGCGCCCTCGGTGTTCGTGCGGGGCGCGCGGATCGGCGTCGCCGGCGTCATCCTGGCGGTGATCGTCGCGTTCGCGCTGCCGATCTGGCGGGCGCGGGAACGGCGGCGGGTGGAAACCTACGGTTCCGCCCGCTGGGCCAGCGGGCAGGAGGTCGCCGGGGCCGGGTTGCTCGGTCCCGACGGGCTGGTGCTGGGACGGTATCGCCGCGCCTACCTGCGCCATGACGGTCCCGACCATGTGCTGTGCTTCGCGCCGACGCGCAGCGGCAAGGGCGTCGGGCTGGTGATCCCGACCCTGCTGACCTGGCCCGGCTCGGCGATCGTCCATGACATCAAGGGGGAGAACTGGGAGCTGACCGCGGGTTTCCGCGCGACCTTCGGCCGCGCGCTGCTGTTTGACCCCACCAATCGGGCGTCCGCCGCCTACAACCCGCTGCTGGAGGTCCGACCGGGGGAATATGAGGTGCGCGATGTCCAGAACATCGCCGACATCCTGGTCGATCCCGAGGGGGCGCTGGAGCGGCGCAACCATTGGGAGAAGACTTCCCATTCCCTGCTGGTCGGCGCGATCCTGCATGTCCTCTATGCCGAGGCGGACAAGACGCTGGCCGGAGTGGCCAATGTCCTGTCCGACCCGCAGCGCTCGATCGAAGCCACCCTGGCGACGATGATGCGCACGAACCATCTCGGGACAAAGGGGCCGCATCCCGTCGTGGCCTCGGTGGCACGGGAATTGCTGAACAAGTCGGACAATGAGCGCTCCGGCGTGCTGTCCACCGCTATGTCGTTCCTCGGCCTCTATCGCGACCCCGTGGTCGCTCACGTCACAAGCCGCTGCGACTGGCGGATCGCGGATCCGGTTCAGGGCGACCGGCCCGCCTCGCTCTACCTCGTCGTGCCGCCCTCGGACATCAGCCGGACCAAGCCGCTGATCCGGCTGGTGCTGAACCAGATCGGCCGCAGGTTGACCGAGGATCTCGACGCGGCGGGGAAGCGCCGGCGCCTGCTGCTGATGCTCGACGAGTTCCCCGCCCTGGGACGGCTGGATTTCTTCGAGAGCGCGCTGGCCTTCATGGCCGGCTACCGCATCCGGGCCTTCCTGATCGCCCAGTCGCTGAACCAGATCGAGAAAGCCTATGGCCCCAACAATGCGATCCTCGACAACTGCCATGTCCGGGTCAGCTTCGCGACCAATGACGAGCGCACCGCGAAACGGGTGTCCGACGCGCTCGGCACGGCGACCGAGCAGCGGGATGCCACCAATTACGCCGGCCACCGTCTCTCGCCCTGGCTGGGACATCTCATGGTCTCCCGCCAGGAGACGGCACGGCCCCTGTTGACGCCGGGCGAGGTGCAGCAGCTTCCCGACCATGAGGAACTGGTCATGCTCGCCGGCTGCCCGCCGATCCGCGCGCTCAAGGCTCGCTATTACGACGATCCGCGCTTCCGGGAGCGTGTCCTGTCGCCGCCCGAGCCCGCCATCCGCGGGGAAGGGGAAACCATTTGTGTCGCCGATGCCTGGGCAGGGGTCAGCGTGGCGCCTGATCCGGCGAGCGCGTCAAACGAGGAACCCGCTTCCACACAGGGAACGACCGAGGGCGCCGACACCGACGGCGGGATCCGGCGCGAGCCGGACCTGCCGGAGCACGAGGATATCGCACCGGAGCGGCCCGACCCCGCCTGGGAATTCGATCTCCCTGAGGAGGACCAGGACGAAGAGGCGCGCCGGGCGGCGGAATGGCTCCGGACGCAGCGGGGTGTCGCGCGCCAGGCCGGCATGGATCCGGCCGACGGGCTGGGCTTGTAGGGGGCCATCATGCAGAAGCGCAGCCGACGCCTGAACATCTATTTCGACCCGGCCATCCTTAAGCAGCTGGAAGCGCGCGCCGCACGGCGGGATCTCTCGAAATCGGCGCTGGTCGAGACCGCGGTGCTGTCCTTCCTGACGGATGACGCCGTCGAACGGCAGGAGGCCGCGACGTCGCGGCGGCTGGACCGCATGTCGCGCCAGATCGCCGGCCTGGAGGAAGACCTTTCCATCCTGGCGGAGACCCTGACCCTGTTCATCCGCTTCTGGCTGACCAGCACCCCGCCGCTGCCGGAGAGCGCGCGGGCCTCGGCGCGGGCGATGGGGCTGGAGCGGTTCGAAGGGTTCCTGACGGCGCTAGAGCGGCGCCTGGCGACCGGCGACCGATTCCTGCGCGAGCGCTCGCGTGACATCGCCGCGCGGCAGGGGGCAGCGGAGAACGACCCGACCGAATAGCTGTCCGTTTCCTACCCGAACGCCGCATCGACCGAATTCGTTGTTGCGGCCCAATAAATCCGCCCCTTTCTAATCATCCCCGTCGTCGTCCGGAACCGCTGGACGGCCTGAACGGACGGGGACGCGCATGCCGGTCGCAGCAATCGAAAACAGTGTCAGGACACGCGGCATGTCCATGCTGCGCACGGCGATGGGGCTGGCTATCGCAACACACCTCGCCGATCCATCCGTGATCGAGGTGATGCTGAACCCGGACGGGCGGCTGTGGATCGACCGTCTGTCCGAGGGACTGGCGGACACCGGAGGCCGTGTCACACCGGCCGATGCCGAGCGCATTGTCCGCCTGGTCGCGCACCATGTCGGCACCGAGGTGCATGACGCCGCACCGCGCGTGTCGGCGGAGCTGCCGACCGGCGAGCGGTTCGAGGGGCTGCTGCCCCCGGTGGTAGCTGCTCCCAGCTTCGCCATCCGCAAGCCGGCGGTCGCGGTGTTCACCCTCGACGATTACGTCGCCACCGGGATCATGACGGATGGCCAGGCGAAGTTCCTGCGCCGGGCGGTTGCGGAGCGACGGAACGTTCTGGTCGCCGGTGGCACCTCGACCGGCAAGACCACCCTGGTCAACGCCCTGCTCGCTGAGGTCGCGAAAACCGATGATCGGATCGTGCTGATCGAGGACACGCGCGAATTGCAATGCGCCGCGCCCAACCTAGTGGCGCTGCGTACCCGCGACGGCGTGGTGTCCCTCTCCGATCTTGTCCGCTCGGCGCTGCGTCTGCGGCCCGATCGGATTCCGATCGGCGAGGTGCGCGGCCCCGAGGCGCTGGATCTCCTGAAAGCCTGGGGCACCGGCCACCCCGGTGGCATCGGCACCCTGCATGCCGGCACTGCCTTGGGCGCCCTGCGCCGCCTGGAGCAGCTGATCCAGGAGATCGTCGTCACCGTGCCGCGCGCCCTGATCGCCGAGACCATCGACGTCATCGCCGTGCTGTCCGGCCGGGGACCACAGCGCCGCCTGTCCGAACTCGCCACGGTTAGCGGGCTCGATCCTGCGACCGGCGACTATCGCCTCCATCCAGTCCAGACCAATGGAGAATCCCAATGATTCAGTCCATCCCCCGCGTGCGGCAGCACGCCGCCACGATCGCGTCTGCTGCCCTGCTGACGGCGGTGTTCGGTTCCAGTGCCTGGGCGTCGGGCTCCGGCATGCCGTGGGAGCAGCCGCTGACCCAGATCCTGGACTCGGTACAGGGACCGGTCGCCAAGATCGTCTCGGTGATCATCATCACCGTCACCGGCCTGACCCTGGCGTTCGGCGAAAGTTCGGGCGGCTTCCGCCGCCTGATCCAGATCGTCTTCGGCCTGTCGATAGCCTTCGCGGCGTCGAGCTTCTTCCTGTCGTTCTTCTCCTTCGCCGGCGGGGCGCTGATCTGATGGCCGCCGGCTATGAGGACGACGCGGTGCCGGGCTTCCATGTCCCGGTGCATCGTTCGCTGACCGAGCCGATCCTGCTCGGTGGCGCGCCGCGCACGGTGGCGATTGCCAATGGCACGCTGGCCGCCGCGATCACGCTGGGCCTGCGGCTGTGGCTGATCGGGGCCGCGTTCTGGATCGTCGGGCACAGTCTGGCGGTGTGGGGCGCCAAACGCGATCCGCTGTTCGTCGAGGTGGGACGGCGGCATCTCCGCTACCCCGCCTGGCTCCGGGCATAGGGAGGGCAGGGCGATGATGTCCCTTGGCGAGTATCGCAACCGCGCTGCCCTCCTGTCGGATTTTCTGCCCTGGGCCGCGCTTGTTGAAAAAGGCGTCGTCCTGAACAAGGACGGTTCCTTTCAGCGCACGGCAAAAATTCGTGGTCCCGATCTGGACAGCGCCACACCGGCGGAGCTGGTCGGTGTGACGGGGCGGCTAAACAATGCGCTCCGTCGTCTTGGTTCCGGCTGGGCGGTGTTTGTCGAGGCGCAGCGCATCCCGGCGACAGTATATCCCGAGAGTGATTTCCCCGACGCCGCTTCGCACATGGTCGATCTGGAACGCCGGGAGCAGTTCGAGGACGAGGGTGCGCATTTCGAGAGCCGGTATTTCCTGACGCTCGTCTGGCTGCCTCCTGCGGAATCATCAGGTCGCGCCGAACGGTTTCTCTATGAGGGTCGGAAGCGTGATGGGCCGGACCCGCACGGCATTCTGAATGTTTTCATCGATCGCAGCGACCGGCTTCTGGCCCTGTTGGACGGTTTCATGCCGAAAGCGACCTGGCTCGATGATGGCGAGACACTGACCTACCTGCATTCGACCATTTCGACGCGCAGCCAGCGTGTGCGGGTGCCGGAAATCCCGATGCATCTGGATGCCCTGCTGGTGGACCAGCCGCTGTCGGGCGGTCTGGAACCGAAACTCGGTGATGCGTATCTGAAAACCCTGACGATCACCGGTTTCCCGTCGCGGACCTTCCCCGGAATCCTCGACGACCTGAACCGGCTGGCCATGCCCTATCGCTGGTCCACCCGCGCCATCCTGCTCGACAAGACGGACGCGACAAAGGTTCTGACGAAGATCCGTCGCCAGTGGTTCGCCAAGCGGAAATCGATTGCGGCCATCGTGCGCGAGGTCATGACCAACGAGGCCTCCGTTCTCGTGGACAATGATGCCGCCAACAAGGCGGTTGATGCCGATCTGGCCTTGCAGTCCCTCGGTGCTGACGATGTCGGGCAGGCGTACATCACCGCGACCATCACGGTGTGGGATGGCAGTGCCAGCATTGCCGCTGAAAAACTCCGTCTGGTGGAAAAGATCATTCAGGGCCGCGACTTTGCCTGTATGGCGGAAAGCCTCAACTCTGTGGAGGCAT
Source organism: Nguyenibacter vanlangensis (assembly GCF_038719015.1). Lineage (NCBI taxonomy): Bacteria > Pseudomonadati > Pseudomonadota > Alphaproteobacteria > Acetobacterales > Acetobacteraceae > Nguyenibacter > Nguyenibacter vanlangensis. The sequence continues at coordinate 1,840,370 of NZ_CP152276.1, read as the reverse complement.
GGCTGGGATCGTTGCCCGGCCATGTCTACGCCAATGTGCGGCAGCCGCCGGTCTCGACGCTGAACCTCGCGCATATGATCCCGCTGTCGGCTGTCTGGGCCGGGCCGGAGCAAGACGGGCATTTCCGTGCGCCGCCGCTGTTCTACGGCAAGACAGCGGGTGCCACGCCGTTCCGGTTTTCCCTGCATGTCGGCGATGTCGGCCACACGCTGATCGCAGGACCGACAGGAGCGGGCAAATCGGTGCTGCTGGCGCTGATGGTGCTCCAGTTCCGCCGTTATGCGGGATCGCAGGTCTTTGCCTTCGATTTCGGTGGCTCGCTGCGGGCGGCGACGCTGGCCATGGGCGGGGACTGGCACGATCTTGGCGGCGGTCTGACAGACGAGGGCGATGGACATTCTGCCGTCTCCCTCCAACCGCTGGCACGAATTGATGACCCGGACGAGCGCAAATGGGCCACGGAATGGCTCGGCCAGATTCTCGTGGGCGAGGGCGTCGCGCTGACGCCCGACGTCAAAGCCCATCTTTGGTCGGCGTTGAACTCGCTCGCGTCATCGCCCTCCCATGAGCGCACCCTGTCGGGGCTGGTCGCGCTGCTGCAATCCAACGCGCTGAAGCAGGCGCTGGCGCCCTATTGCCTCGGCGGCCCCTATGGCCGGCTGCTGGACGCTGATGCCGAGCGGCTGGGCGATGCGGAAATCGTCGTGTTCGAGACCGAGGGGCTGATCGGCTCCGATGCGGCGTCGCCGGTGCTGTCCTATCTGTTCCACCGCATCGGAGGGCGTCTCGACGGGCGGCCGACCCTGCTGGTGATCGATGAGGGCTGGCTGGTGCTGGACGATGGCGATTTCGCCGGCCAGTTGCGGGAATGGCTGAAGACGCTGCGTAAGAAGAACGCCTCAGTCGTTTTTGCCACCCAGTCCCTGTCCGACATCGCCAATAGCCGGATCGCGCCGGCGGTGGTGGAAAGCTGCCCGACGCGGATCTTCCTGCCCAACGAACGGGCGATCGAGCCGCAGATCATGGCGCTTTACCGCGATTTCGGGCTGAACGACCGCCAGATCGGGATCATCGCCCGTGCCGCGGCGAAGCGGGACTATTACTGCCAGACTCAGCGCGGCAACCGGCTGTTCGAACTGGGGCTCGGACCGGTTGCACTGGCGCTGTGCGCCGCCTCGGGCAAGGACGATCATCAGCTGATCGACCAGGTGCTGGCCGAGCATGGGCGGAGCGGATTTCTCCCGGCCTGGTTCGCGGCGCGCGGTGTCACCTGGGTGGCAGACCTTCTACACGACGGAGGTATGCCATGAAGCGTCTCGTGCTCCTTTACGGCATCGTCAGCGTTTTATCTCTTTCCGCCATTCCGGCCCGTGCGCAATGGGCGGTCTTCGACGGTGCCAATTTTGGCCAGAACGTGCTCCAGGCCGCTCGCGCGTTGCAGCAGATCGACAACCAGATCGCGTCGCTGGCCAACCAGGCACAGATGCTGGTCAATCAGGCGAAGAATCTCGCTTCCTTGCCGCTCTCAACATTGTCGACGCTGCAATCAACGATTTCCCAGACCATGGCCCTGCTCACGCAGGCGCAGAACATTGCCTACAGCGTCCACTCGGTCGAGCAGCAATACCAACAGGCCTACACCTCGATTTCGTCGGGGATGTCGGATAGCGCCCTGTTCAGTCAGGCGCAGACCCGTTGGAGGAACGCGGTCGGCGGGTTTGAGGACGCGCTGAAGACCCAGGCCCAGGTGGTGGGCAACATTCCAAGTGACAGCAGCGCCATGACGCAATTGGTTTCGGCCAGCCAGAGTTCGAGCGGCGCGCTTCAGGCCGCGCAAGCAGGCAATCAGTTTCTGGCCCTGCAATCGCGCCAGCTTTCCGATGTCATCGCGGTCCTGTCCGCTAACGGACGGGCCGCTGATCTTCAGCAGGCGCGCGAGGCGGCAGCCGAAGCAGAAGGCCAGGCGCAATACGAACATTTCGCGCAGCACGACGCCTACGTGCCCGGCGCCGTCTCTGTGTTCAATGACGGGAACTGACGGTCATGGCGGGAACGGGCATGACGAATGCAGGCGTCATCGACAATTTCCTGAATATTTTCACCACCACGATCGATACCGGTTTCGGTCTGGTGAAGGGCAATGTGGTCTCGCTCGCCGGATCACTCTCCGTCCTCGACATCGCGCTCGCCGGGCTGTTCTGGGCCTGGGCGGCGGACGAGGACATCATCCAGCGTCTGGTGAAAAAGACGCTCTATATCGGTTTCTTCGTATTCATCATCGACAATTTCGACGCTCTCTCGAAGAGGGTCTTCGACAGTTTTGCCACCCTTGGCCTGAAGGTCGGCGGCGGCAAGCTGGCGCTCGGTGATTTCGTGCATCCCGGCAGGCTGGCGGCGACCGGGTTTGACGCGGCCCAGCCGCTGCTGGATGCGATGCACCAGTTCCTCGACCCGATCCATTTTTTCACCGGCTTCGCCCAGATCGCGGTGTTCCTGATCTCCTGGTTCATCGTCATGGCGGCGTTCTTCGTGCTGGCCGTGCAGCTTTTCGTGGCGATCATTGAGTTCAAGCTCACCACGCTCGCAGGGTTCATCCTGATTCCCTTCGCGCTGTTCAACCGCACGGCCTTCCTCGCCGAGAAGGTGCTGGGCAATGTGGTGTCCTCCGGCGTCAAGATCATGGTTTTCGCCGTGATCAGCGCCATTGCTTCCACGCTGTTCTCGCAGTTCACCACCTCTTACGGCGACAGCCTGCCGACCATCGGCCAGGCGCTCTCGGTGGTGCTCGCCGCCCTCGCGATGATCGGGCTCGCCATCTACGGCGGCAGCGTCGCCAACGGGCTGATTTCCGGCGCGCCCCAGCTTGGCGCGGGAGCGGCGGCCGGGACTGCTATGGCGGTCGGGGCGATGGGCGCCGCTGCCGTGGCCGCACCCGCCGCCCTGGCGTCGGGCGGGGCTGCCGCACTCGGTGCCACGGCAGCCGCCGCACGGGGAGGGGCTGCGATCGCAGGGGCTGCGACCACGGCCTACAGCGCCGGAGCGGCGGGAGTGGGCGGCGCCGGAAGTGTGGCGGCCGGCATCGGCGGAATGGGCCGGGCTGTTGGTGGCGCTGCCGTGAACGCGGCGAAGAGCAAGGTCGGCGCGGCGGCCTCGTCATTGAAGGAAAGCTACGCGTCCGGCGGACGCTGGGCCGCCGGTGGGATGGGCGGCGGGGGAGAAGGCGACGGTCCGTCGGATAACGGTGGGTCTTCAGGCCCGTCCGGCGGAGGTGATCCCGGTGCCGGGCCTGCCGGTAGCGGTAACCCTCGTGGTGGCCCCTCGGGAGGCGGCCCTGATGGCGGCGACGCCCCCAACGGCAAGCCGCCCCGCTGGGCGCGGAAAATGAAGCGTCGCAATGCCGCGGCCCATGCGGCGGAAGCCGCCAATGTCATCCGCTCCGCCGATGGCGGCGGCGGAAATTCCAGCATCGACCTTTCGGAGAAAGAATGATGGCGATGTTCCGTCGCGCGACCACCAATTATGGCATCACGCCCGAGCCCGTCACGCCCTACCAGAAGGCGGCGCAGCTCTGGGACGAGCGTATTGGCTCCGCCCGCGTCCAAGCGCGTAACTGGCGCGTCATGGCCTTTGGCTCGTTGCTGCTCTCGGCCGGGCTCGGCGCGGCGCTGGTCTGGCAGTCGGCGCGCGGCACCATCGTGCCCTGGGTGGTGCAGGTGGACAAATTGGGCGAGGCGCAAATCGTGGCCCCGGCCATGGCCGGCTACACGCCCACCGATCCGCAGATTGCCTGGTCTCTGGCACGCTTCATCGAGGACGTGCGCGGCCTGTCCTCCGACCCGGTGGTGGTCCGGCAGGACTGGCTGCGCGCCTATGATTTCACCACTGCTTCCGGCGCGGCGGCGTTGAATGACGAGGCCCGGCTCAATGATCCATTTTCCCGGATCGGGCGCGAGCAGGTCGAGGTGGATGTGTCCTCGGTCATTCGGGCGTCACCGGCGAGTTTCCGTGTCGCCTGGACCGAGCGGCATTACCGCGATGGCGCCTACACGGGCACTGAACGCTGGACGGCGATCCTCTCGGTGTTGATCGCGCCGCCGCATGACGCCGATCGGCTACGCCGCAACCCGCTCGGCATCTACGTCTCCGCCATCAACTGGTCGAAGGAGCTTGGACAATGATCCGCATGGTCATGCGTGCCCTGCCGCTGATGCTGCTCGCCGTGTCCGCCTGCGCGGGGCAGTACCACCCGCCGGCCATACGCTATGACGACGCCGTGCGAGCGATGCGCCTACCGGATCCGCCGAAGCCGGTGCAGGTGGTCGCGGTGCCGCAGCCGCTGCCGCTGCCCGGCCAATTGAAGCCGCTGCCGTCGCACCGCTCGTTCCGGCAGACCACGTCATCCGATGCGGTCGATCCGGCCGCGCGGGTGACCCAGGCCAATCTGGCGGCGCGGATCCAGCCGACGCGGGCTGGCTTCATCAACGCGGTGCAGGTTTATCCCTACAGCGCCGGCGCACTCTATCAGGTCTATGCCGCGCCCGGCGAGATCACCGACATCATGCTCCAGCCGGGCGAGAAGCTGGTCGGCAGCGGCCCGGAGGCCGCCGGCGACACGGTACGCTGGATCATCGGCGATACCGAGAGCGGGGCAGGGGCGACCAGGCGCGTTCATATTCTGGTCAAGCCGACCAGGCCAGATCTGGTCACCAACCTGATCGTCAATACCGACCGGCGGACCTATCTCGCCGAGCTGCGCTCCACCCCCGCCACCTACATGGCCTCGGTGTCCTGGGACTATCCCGAGGACGATCTGATCGCCCTCCACCGCCAGGACGCGGCCTCCGAGGATGAGGCGCCCGTCGATACCGGGCTGGACCTCAATGCCCTCAATTTCCGTTACGTGATCCAGGACGTCAAAGGCGGCGTGCCGCCCTGGCAGCCGCTCCGCGCCTTCGATGACGGGAACAAGGTCTATATCGCCTTTCCGTCCGGGATCGGACAGGGCGAACTGCCGCCGCTGTTCGTGCTGGGCCCGGACGGCAATCCGGCGCTGGTCAATTACCGCGTTCGGCAGAACTGGATGATCGTCGACCGGCTGTTTGCCGCCGCCGAACTGCGGCTGGGCGATAAGCACAGCGAGCAGCGTGTGCGCATCGTCCGCACCGACGGGCGGCGGTCATGACGGACGATCATGATCGCGATGATCGACGCGATGCCGGAGAAGCGGCCTCCTCGCAGACGCCTGTGGCGCCGCCCGATTTGCGCCTGCGTGGCGATCGGCCGCGCGTGGTGCGGCTTTCGCGCCGGGTCGTCTGGTCGCTGGGTGGAGCAGGGGCCATCGCGGTGGCCTTCGCGCTGGGGTATGCCCTGCAGGCCAGCCATCATGCGCCATCTGCCTTTGCGAATCAGGATACCAGTTCGCGCCCTGCCGCGGCGGGGCTGGAGGCTCTGCCGAAGGAATATAGCGGCGTGCCCAAGCTGGGACCGGCGCTGCCCGGCGATCTTGGTAAGCCGATTCTCAACGCGCAGCAGCAGGGCAAGTCGATCCCGGTCAATGCCATCGGCAATGATGACGCGCGCCGCGCCCAGCAGGAGATCGATGCCGCGATCGGCAGCAAGCTGTTCGTCCAGGTCGGGCAGGGGGATCGGGGTGGCGGCACTGCCGCTCCGATGGTAGGGACAGTGGCCGGAGCGGGAAGTCCATCGCGGCCGAGCGACATCGACCCGCAGGCGGGAAACCGCGGCTTTTTGGCGCAGGCGGTCGATCACCGCACGGTCAGTTTGGAACGGATCGTGGCGCCGGCTTCGCCCTATATACTCCAGGCGGGCACAGCCATCGCCGGTGCGCTCAATACTGCGGTGAATTCCGGCCTGCCGGGGCAACTTGCCGGCCATGTGACGCAGAACGTCTATGACAGCCCGACCGGACGCTATCTTCTGATTCCCCAGGGCAGCACGCTGGTCGGCCAGTACAGCAGTGCGATCGCCTTCGGGCAGGACCGCACGCTGGTGATCTGGACCCGGCTGATCCTTCCGGACGGGGAGTCCGTCGTGCTGGAGAACCTGCCGGGCGCCGACGCGATCGGCCAGGCCGGGCTCTCCGATCAGGTCGATCGGCACTGGGGCGAACTGTTCAAGGCGGCGCTGGTGACCACCATGCTCAGCGTGGGGTCCGAGGCCGGGACGTCCTTCGGCGAGAACAATCTGATGCAGGCGATCCGTAGTGGGGCGTCGAACGGGTTTTCGATGGTCGGCAATCGGCTGATCGACCGCAGCCTCAATGTCCAGCCGACCCTGACCGACCGGCCGGGCCTGCCGTTCGTCGTGGTTCTGAATCGGGACCTGATACTCAGGCCCTGGCATGAGAGGGAGAGGTGACGATGGCGACCTTGAAGATTACCAGGGTAATGGACGAGAAGCCGGTAAAGTTGACGTTGGAGCTGCCAGCTCACGTCTTCCGGGATCTGAAGGCTTATGCCGATATCATTGCGTCGTCAGGATCGGGTGGTGCGCAAGTGGACGAGGCCCATCTGGCCGTCCGCATGATTCAACATTTCATGCAGGAAGACCGCGTTTTCCAGCGAGAGCGTCAGCGGAAGCCCGATTGCTGAGCAGGTCACGGATCGATCAAATCGTGCCATCAGGTTTGCTGTTCCGGTATGCTTCCGACAGCTCACGAATGATTTTCAGCAGGCTCCTCAGAGAGGGGTTGATGTTTTGTCGTGACCAGAGCGCGCAAAAGGTAATCATGAGAGGCGTTTCGCCGATCGGCCGGAACGTCAGGCCGCGCAACGTGAGGCCGCGCGTCGCTTCTGTGGTCAGTGCGATCGCGCGTCTGCGCACCACCTCGGTCAGTAGCGTATCTCGTCCGACATGCAGATGCTCGATCTTCCTAGGCTCTCCGCTCTGTCTTACCAGCGGTAACGCACGTTCCATGAGATGCGGACCGATGCCGTGGCTTCGTACCAGAAATTTGCGATCAACCAAGTCCCGCCATGAAAGGTGCGATGCAGCAGCAAGCGGATCGTCCGCGCGCAGGGCCACGATCACCTGCTCCTCCCAGAGGGGCATGGCGTCGAGCAAGTCGTGAGCGAAACGTTCTGTGATCGCGCCGCAGGGAACGAAAACAATATCCAGTTTGCGCCGGCGAACACACCTGGTGAAATCGCTGTTATCGATTTCTTTACATATAAGCCGTATCTCCGGCAGCGCGCTGTCAACTCGCCTCAAGATCTCGTCCGCAGGATCGGTGGCGAATGAAGATTGAAGGCCTATGCGTACGGCGGCTCTACGGACTTCGATGGCAGTGTCGGCGACGTCGAGAGATTTACCGATCAGGTTGACGGCTTCCGTGACGAATTCGAGGAAAACTCGCCCGCGCGGCGTCATCCGGACACCCTTCTGCCGTTCAAAAAGGGGAAAACCAATCGTTTCCTCAAGCGCGGCAATACGGCTGCTGATGGCCGATTGGGCGATGCCGAGCGTATCGCCTGCTTTGTGAAAACTAAGCTGTTCGGAAACAACCAGTGCCTGTGTCAGAGAAATGAGTGACAGGCGGCCACTTGCGAGATATTTATAAAGTGTTGATTGATCGATCATGCGTTATTTTGTCGATGATGAGAGAGTAGATCATCGCCATGATTGGGGGTGTATAGGGCCCCCCTCAGCGCATAGTCGATTCGAGTGAGAACCGTGCGTGCGTGGTTGAGGAACTCACTGCCTGCATTGGTGAGCATGACACCGCCCGAGTGACGGATAAACAGAGCAACGCCAATCTCGTCTTCAAGGTCGCGGGTGCCTCGGCTCACCGTAGACTCCCACACATCGAGTTCCGACGCAGTTTGCCGAAAACTACTTTTTTCCATAGCTACCAGAACATAGCGCATATGTTGCCATACAGTTCTGGAAATGCGCAATTTTATAACCATAATCACTAGGGTCTGTGGGGATTTAGCGTGAGTTGATGACACCTGCGGCGAGATATATCATCGCCTCGAAGCTCCGGTCGGTTTTGCAGGCTCGCATGGCGATGCGCTTGAACTCCTTGAGTTTGCAGAAGAAGTTCTCGATCAGGTGACGCCATTTGTATATCTCTTCGTCAATGGCGCGCGGGTTCTTGCGCTGTGACCGTTGTGAGATGACGACTTTCGCGCCTCGCTGGTCGAGTTCTTCGATGATCCAGTTGGCATCAAAGGCCTTGTCGCCCAGCAGGGCTTCGAAGTTGATGCCATCGATCAAAGGGCGACGCCGATCGTGTCGTAGCGGTTCCCCGGTAGCAGTTTGAAGCGAACAAGGTTGCCCAAGGCATCGGTCAGGGCCAGGATCTTGGTCGTTATCCCGCCTTTGGAACGACCAATGGCCTGGCTCTGAGTCCCCCCTTTGCGCCTTGGCCGTGCCGGTGGACCTTGACGATAGTGGCATCAACCATGGCGTATTCCATGTCGGGGTCTCCCGACAAGGCATCAAAAATCCGCTTGAAAACATCGGCTTCGCGCCAATCACGAAACCGGCGGAATGCCGTATTCCAGTTGCCGAATGTGGCAGGAAGGTCCCGCCATGGGCTGCCTGTTCGGACAATCCAAAGAACCGCCTCAATGAATAGCCGGTTGTCGCGGCCACTGCGTCCGGGATCAGACAGCTTACCCAGGCAATGCGGTTCTATCTTCGCCCATTGGGCATCGGTCAGTACTAAGCGATCCATCCAGAGGGTGAATCACATCTCCGCTAAAATAGGAATCCCAAATCCCCACAGACCCTAGACCAGAGCATAAGCAGCCCGCTTAAATGGTCATGACGATCTTGCCGACATGGTCGTTCGATTCCATGTAGCGGTGCGCTTCGGCAATCTGATCCAATTTGAATATCTTGCCGATCTTGGGCTTGAATGTGCTGTCCTCTAAATGATCGAAGATGTAGCGTTTGGCTTCGTCAAGGGCGGGTGGGTCCAGATAGAGTTCTGAGACCGAATATGCACGCAGCGAGAGAGCCTTTTTCAGGGCTTCGAATATGGGATAAGGAGTCGCTTCCTCCGCCAATACTCCACATGCGAGATACAGACCCTTGCGGGCCGTGGCTTGCATGAGAGTTTCGATGCCGGTGCCGAGCACCATGTCCATGACAATTCCCGCGCCTTTCCCGCCTGTGATCGCCATGACCCGGTCAACCACGTCCTCTTCTTCCGAAACGATGACGTGGTGCGCCCCCAATGCAAGAAGCGTCTCCCTCTTGGCTGCGCTGCGCGTAACGGCGATGCTCGTCGCCCCCTCGGCGTTCACGATGTCTATCGCAGCAAGGCCGACGCTGCTGCTTGCGGCGGTAATCAGAACGAAGTCGTCCCGAGCTACCTTCGCGCAACTGACGATGGCGCCATAGGCTGTCAGGTACTGCATCCAGATGGATGCAGCTTCCACAGCCGTCAGTCCTTCTGGATAAGCTGCAAACGAAACCGCCGGAACGGTAGCCAGTTCACCGCTGACGCCATATCGATCAGGCGGGAAATTGGGGATCGTGCTACCTCGTTGGCCGATCAGGTGTCGATCGACGCCTGGGCCGACCGCTTCGACGATACCGGCAGCTTCGTAGCCGATCTTCGATGGAAACGTCGGTTGGGTAGGCGACTTGCCCTGCCGATACAGTATGTCCGAGCGATTTACGGCAGCCGCCTCCACGCGAAGCCTGATCTCGCCCTCGCCGGGAATTGGAATCGGGAGATGCTCGACCTTCAAGACATCAGGGCTTCCCGACTCGTGGAAGCGTATGACCCGAGTAGTATGATCGGGCATCGTGTAACCTCCGATGAATTCAATGTTATCGAGAAATCCGCAACAATTGCGGCACCACAGCATTATCCTCGCCTGTACCGACGGAATGTACGGCAGCAGTGGCGCGATTGCGGCTTTTAGCTCGGCTTCCAATCTATACGGCGACCCGTCGTCGAGGACTCGACAAAGGCTTCAAGTAGCTGACGCAAGCGCGCTGCGTCGTCGAAGGTCGGCAGGAGCGGGCTATTCGCCGCGTAGCCGGCATAGAGCTGCGCGGTCTGAAAGGCATAGTCGGAGAGGTCGCCCTGTGAGGGCCACGCCGGATCGTCGGGTATCTCGATCGGTACGAGCGGCTGATCGTCACCGCGTGCTCCTGAAAGCACGAGATCGTTCGAGAGTGCCAAGTCGCCTTCGGTGCCAGTGAACGTCCAGGAGAGGCTGGCCCCGTTCCTCTTGCCGGCTTCCATCCGCGCCGAGAGTATCGCGCCCGAACGGAGCGTGCCCGCCAAGGCGACCTGATCGGGTGCCGTCACGGGTGTCGCTCGCCCGGTCTCCTCAATGACGGTCTCGTCGAACTGACGTGAAACGAGCGCGGTGAAACTCGCCGGCTCACCGACGATGGAAAGGGCAACGTCCAGATAGTGGGCGGTGTGCAGATGGAGCGCATTGATGCCGCTTTCCACCGCCGCCGTATAGGCCAGGGCCTCCGGTCGGCGGGCGCCGAGGCGGTTTGCCGAACCCGTAAAGTTCACCGACCTGAGCTTCCCGATGTACCCACTCTCGATCAACTCGCGCAGATGGCGGACGCCCGGCGCGACGCGGCGCTGCAATCCGGCGACGGTGCGTACACCGTTCTTGCGCGCGATTTCCGCTAGTTCGATCGTATCGGTGAGGGTGCCGCCGACCGGCCATTCGCAAAACACGTCCTTCTTTGCCGCAAGGGCGGCACCGACCAGCGGGGCATGAAGCGGCGCACGCACCGATACGACAACCAGATCGACATCGGGATGCTCGATGAGCGGTTCGGGTCGATCGAAGGCATGCGGTGCGCCGAACGCCTTCGCGGTCTCTTGGGCGCTCTCCATGCGGGTCGTGCTCACGGCGACGAGCCGGAATTGGGGTAAGGCTGTTATGGCTGGGAGATGAGCGATGCTTGCCCAAGTGTATCCGGGGCTTGCGCCGATGATGCCGATCCCGATGGGGTTTTTGGGAGTGTGGGTCATGGTCCGCACATTACACCATGCGCCTGGACGAATACCGCTAGAACGTCCATAATAATATCGCAATCATCCAAAAACGGACAATGATATGGACGTATTGACGGATCTCCTGCGCGGCGTCCGCTCGCGCAATCAGATCTATGGGCTTCTCGACCTCAGCGCTCCTTGGGGGCTGCGCGTGTCCAGCTTGGACAGGCTCTCCTTCTACTCAGTGCTGCGCGGAAGCGCTGTGCTGAGCAGCCATGACAAGAGCCTGGAGATCGGCGCCGGGGAAGTCGTTCTCGTCAGGAAGGGCGTCGCCCATTCGCTCAAGGATCGCGCGTGCTCCCGGACTGTTAGCGTCGAGGAGCTATTTGCCGAGTTGGGCGGACACTGCGGCGGCATCATCCCCATTGGCGGCGGCGGCGTGGGCTCGGAAATTCTGGCTGGGGGGTTTTTGTTCGAGACTACGGTCCTTGATCCGCTCTTTGCGAACCTGCCTGACTTGCTGCATGTTCGGAGTGATTGTGCCGAAGCGGCACGCCTCCTCGAATCGACACTCAACATCATGGCGTCCGAAATGCGCGCAGGCGCCCCAGGACACGAAATGATCGCAAGCCGTCTTGCGGACATTCTCTTCATCCACGCCCTCCGCTTTCACGTTCGCGACTCGTTGTGTAAGTCCGCCAACTGGCTCACGGCGATCACTGACCCAAAACTCGCCGCCGCGTTCCGCCGGATGCACGAACGACCGGACGAGCCCTGGACGGTGGAAATGCTCGCTAGGACTGCTGCCATGTCGCGCTCGGCGTTCGCCCAGCGATTCACGGTGGTGCTTGGGCTCGGTCCGCTGACTTATCTCACACGCTGGCGCATGCATCGAGCGGCTGAGATGCTATCTGTCGAGACAGTCAACGTGTGCGAGATAGCCGCACGAGTAGGCTACGAGACCGAAAGTGCCTTCGCAAAGGTGTTCAAGCGGCACTTCGGCGAGACGCCGGCGATCTACCGTCGCCGCCACCGACGGAACGGAGGGGATGAGGGCTGACTTCGCTTCGGCGAACGGCGTGGAGCCCCTATCCCTACTTATTTACAAAAATTCATAGGGATATCGCCATGTGTGACGGCAGATTTTTCCCACGACGAAAAACTTGTTCGATTAATTTTGGTAGTATGGACATTGACCACGGTACGATTGAGCAAAAAATTTCGTAAAGGCGCCTAATATATTTGAGATATTGGGATCTGGCACTAATTTTTCTCCGCGTATCACATCTAAAATCTCCATGGCACGTTGATCGATGCCTGGGCCTTGATGAAGAGCTTCCGGCGCAAGGACGGCGGCGACGATGATCCGGACGGTCCAGGTCGCAACGCCGAGCGCGATTTCCGGGACGACAAGCGTACCAACGAGACACACACCTCCACCACCGATCCGGACGCTCGGCTCTATCGCACGTCGAATGGCCAAGCGTCACGGCTCCGCTATATGAGCCATCTGCTGATCGAGAACCGGAATGGCTTGATCGTGGACGTTCGCACCACGCATGCCACCGGTCGGGCCGAACGTGAGGCCGCCGAGATCATGATCGCAGCGGTCACACGGGGGCGGCGCGTCACCCTTGGGACTGACAAGGCCTACGACGCGGCTACGCCGTCAGTCAGTGCATCCGCAAGCGGATCGAGGAGTCGTTCGGCTGGATCAAGGCGACCGCAGGTCTGCGCAGAACCCGCCATCGCGGGCTTGGACGTGTCGGCTGGGTCGTTACCCTGACCGCCGCAGCGGCAAATCTGATCAGATTGCCAAAGCTCCTGGGAACTCTGCCATGAGCAGGACCTCTGGTCACTCGATGGTCGGTGCCATCTTTCCGGGGTTGGCCTATCAGTGCGGCAACCTGATCGCCGCCGGCAATGCCCTGTTGCAGACCGAGATCGCCATTCTGCTGGGCACCGGCCTGGCGTCGGCGCTGATGCTGACGGTGGGGGGGGTATCGTCGTGGTGACGCTGATCATCCTCAACGTGCATGTCTATGCGCGCTATCGCCCGCCCTGGCGGGCGCTGGCGGGAGGTCCGACGGCGCGCCGGATCATGCCTGCGCCAGCGTCCGGAACAGCAGCGCCTTGAAGTGCGCGTTCGACCCGCCCACGCACAGATTGACGTTGGGCGGCGGGGTCGGCTGGCCGTTATAGCGGTTGTCGCCATAGAGCATGACGCCGCGTGTCAGTGGGTCGTCCAGCGCGATTTTCATCGCGACCGCCTTGTAGGCCGTCGCTATGTCCGGTTCGATCACGATCGCGGCGGCGAAGGGGTCGGCATTGACGGACCCGGCCGCGCTGCGGGCCTGCATTTCGAACGTCAGGCGCAGGCGGTTGGACGCAGTGAAGAAGCGGCTGCGCGGGGTATTCATTGCGGCGATCCGGTCGTAATCTGCGGCCGTCAGCAGCGACGGATCGCGCGTCGTGCCGTCGAAAAGCGGCGGACCGAACATGACCAGCGGTGCGCCGGAATTCAGGACGATGGACGCGGCCTCGGGATCGACCATCGCATTGAAGCTGGGAACGCCCGATCGGCCCGAGCCCCCGACGAACACGATGCCCTTGACCGCCTGAGCCAGGGACGGGTCGCGCAGCAGCGCGGTCGCGACATTGGTCAGGCCGCCAAGCGCGAGAATGACAACTTCCCCAGGATGCGCATGCACGATGCGGCGCATGGCGTCGATCGCATGTTCCGGATCGATCTTCTGGCGTACCTCCGGCACCTCGACCGCGCCCAGCCCGTCGCGTCCGTGGATAAAGGATGCCTTCGGGTAGGGCCGGCCCAGGATCGGCCGGGGAACGCCCGCATGGACGGGGACCTGCCCGCCCTTGCCCGCCAGGTCGACGACATAGAGGGCGTTGCGCAATTCCTGTTCGTAGCCGATGTTTCCGGGTGTCACCGTAACGGCCTCGACCATGATGCCCGGCGCGCCCAGCATCATCAGCAACGCAACCGCGTCGTCATTGCCGGGGTCGGTGTCGACGATCACCCGGTGGTTGTCGAGAAGGCGCGGCAACGGGATGGGCGAGACCCCCGGTTCGTCGGCTGCCCGTGATCGCCCCGCCGCCCCGAACAGGAGCGGGGTCGCGAGGGCCGCGAGGACATGTCTACGCTGAAGGGGCATCCTGATCTCCGTCCCGATACCATTCGGATCGGCTCCAGAACGACCACAATCCTGACCAACCTGTCAAGAATTGTTGTCGGGCATCCGTCATCTCCCAGACAAGCTGCTCAAATGCCTATTGGAGGAAACTCTTCAGACTTGGTTAGGAAGGCTCGCGTAGCGTTCCGAGGGACACAGTACCGTCAGGAACGGCAATCCCCACACCCGCCCGGCCCATGAGGTCGGCGCAAGAAGCATGAAGGCTTTGCCAGCGCAGGCCGCTGGCTTTCACAAAATGTCCGTGCGACGAGCGCGCCGGATCACGATAAATGCCACGCGCGCTGATCCTCCGCCTTGTCCGCCGTACCAGCGTATCGTCGATCATTGATGATGACCGGACCGTCAGGCACCAGCACCGCGACCAGCCAGACAAACAGCGTCCTGGCCAGGGCCAGAGCGCTCTAGCGATTGCAGTTCAGGATATGATGAAAGGAGGAGAAATCCGCCGCGTCGTCCAGACCCATCGCACGCAGTGCGGAACAGACTGTCCGTCGTCCCGGCGACATGATCGCACCGGACGCCAGGACAAGAACCCGGCGCCATGTCGGTGCCGTGAAAGCTGTCCGGAACGGCGCCAGCCACGCGGCTATCCCGCTGCACTCGACGGTATTGCCGCCATCTTCCTCCATTGGTCATCTCCTGCTTCCTTCGCAGGAGAGTCTCGTCTGACCCCGGGCGCACAGGAATTCGACGTTTCTTCACATTCGATTCAACGATCAAAACCGCCAAAATCCAGATGAGTTGAGGTGAGGTGTTAAAAAGCTGATACTGCTAAATTATATCGCCGCCTGCAGTGAATGTGGGAATCGGTGCTTGTGTGCCCCCGCAATACCCGATACCGACACTCCCGAAGCCTTGGCTCCGGGAGTGTTCGTGTTTTTGGCTCCCTGACCGCGTGAGGCGGCGAAATCCAGCAATTTTCCAAGTTCACCATGGAGCGTGGCGTGCATTTCGCCCCGGCCCTTGCCGGGATGGAGCTCGATCTTCTCGATCAGCGCGCGGATGGCCTCGGAGGCTTCCTGCCGGTCCTCGGGATGGTTCAGGGTTTCCGCCAGCCGCTCGACCTTGTGTTTGAAGATTCCGGCGACGTTGGGATGGATATCGGGCACGTCCTGCGGCTGGGCGGCAAGCAGGGCGACCAGTTCATCCTCGCGGGCTTCCATCTCGCGCATACGCTCGACCATGCCGCGCGTATAGCCGCCATCCTCGATCACCTGGAGCATCTGTTTCAGCCCCTTGCGCAGCCTGGTCAGTTCCGTCTGCCATCCCGCCGTGCTGGCGCGGCGCTCATGATTGGCGCGGTTGGTTTCCTCGACATAGGCGCGCATGGCTTCAGCTGCCGCTTCGGGCGTCATCAGCCGGTCCTTGAGACCCGCCAGTACCCGGTCTTCCAGTTCCGGACGGCGGATCGTGGTCCTGTTGGTGCAGGAGCGGTTGTCCATATGGGAGGAGCAGGCGAAGCGGTCGCCACCTCGGATCGAGCAGGGGCCGCCGCACACGCCACAGAACACCAGACCCGACAGGAGCGATTTTGGCCGGCGCTGGCCATTGAGTCGATTGTTCGAAGCGCGGATGCCGGCACTGATGTTCACGCTCTTCTCCGCGATCAGCGCCTGCCGGGCACGGACGGCCTGCCAGAGATCGTCATCCATGATCCGCAGTTCAGGAACGTCGGTGATGATCCACTCTGATTGCGGATTCAGCCGCGAGACGCGCTTGCCGGTTTGCGGGTCTTTCAGATAGCGCAGGCGATTCCAGACGAGGCGTCCGATGTAAAGTTCGTTGTTCACAATGCCGGTGCCGCGCAGGGCGTTGCCCCGTAGGGTGGTGTTGTTCCACTTCCCGCCCGTCGGGCTGGGGATTCCTTCGTCGTTCAGGCGGCTGGCGATGGCAAGCGCGCTCCGGCCCGACGCGAACTCACGGAAGATGCGGCGGACGATTTCGGCCTGAATGGAGTCGATCGTAAGCGTGAGCTGATCCCCACATAGCATTTGTTCGGTTGCTGGGCGGATGATGCTGTCGATTTCCGCAGGGTGGGCGACGGTCATGACACACGATGATTTTGGCAACGACGGTTTCGAGCCAGATATTTCAACTACCACTGGTATTATTGATAGTCATATGACGGGTCGTAATGACGGTCATATGACCAGTTCTTACGGGGCTGGACCGCGCGAGGAAATTGAAATCCGGCGCCGCGTCATCCGTCGTCGTCGCTGGAGCGATCAGGAAAAGGTTCGCATCCTCGAAGAGGCCTTTGCGCCGGGAGCAAGCCGCAGGGCTGTCGCGGAACAGTATGGGATCGCGCAAGCCCAGCTTTATATATGGCGCAAGCAGTTGATGATGTTTCCTGCCGCCGAGGGATTTATGCCGGTTCATGTCGGGGGCTTGGCGATGACGGCACGGCAGCCGGGCGCGTCGTCGCCTGTGGCGGCTGTCGAGATTGTTCTGCCGAACGGCATCAGCATCCGGACGGGCACGACGTTTGATCCCGACGCGGTGTGTCGGCTGGTTCTTGGCCTGGGACGGCCATGATCTGGCCATCGGGAGAGGTCAGGATCTGGCTGGCCTGCGGGGTGACAGACATGAGACGCGGGATCAACTCCCTGGCGTTGCAGGTGCAGACTACATTGGGCCGGGATCCTCACGATGGATCGATCTACATTTTCCGTGGGCGCAAAGGCGACACGATAAAAGTTTTGTTTTGGGATCGGCAGGGCATGTGCCTTGCGATGAAACGCCTTGAATCCGGGAAGTTCGTGTGGCCCCAGGCCAAAGATGGCTCGGTGTCCCTGACGACGGGTCAGATGGCGATGCTCGTTGAAGCCATCGACTGGCGCGCCACGGCCTGGACGGCAAGGCCGCAAGTGGTGGGGTGATGATGCGGTTTTTCTTATGCTGATCCCTTGCCTCCCTTACGATCGGGTCATGTCCGACCCCACGACAGATCCTGCTGAGGAATTGGCTGCGTTACGTGCCGAACTTGCGGCGACCCGTGAGGCTCTGGCCCGCGCGGAGGACAAATGCACGGCCCTGCAGTTACAGATCGAGCGCACACGGGAGCAGCTGGCCCTGATGCGGCGGCAGAAATACGGGCAGAAATCCGAGCGTCACCAGAAGGAGATGGACCAGCTCGAACTGGTGCTCGACGAATTCGAGGAGACGCTGGCCGAGGCCAGTGCCGAACGGGCGGCCCGGGAACGCGAAAAGGGCGAGACATCCACGCCACGCCGCAAGGCCATCCGCCGCCCGCTGCCCGAGCACCTGCCGCGCGAAGTGATCGAACTGGCGCCGGCGGTCGTGTGCGACTGTAGACGATGCGACCCCGAGCGCCTGGTGCGCATCGGCGAGGACGTGACGGAAGTGCTGGAGAAGATCACGGCGCCGCTGAAGGTTTTGCGCTATGTCCGCCCCCGCGTGGCCTGCCGCTCGTGCGAAAAGATTTTCCAGGCGCCTGTGCCGGATTTACCGATCGAGAAAGGGCGCGCCTCCGCCAGCCTGATTGCAAGCGTGATTGTCGCGAAATACTGGGACGGCCTGCCGTTGCATCGTCAGTCGGCGATCCTCGCACGCGACGGCGTGGAGATCGATCGCAGCACGCTCGCCGACTGGATCGGACACGGCGCGTGGTGGCTGGAACCGCTGCGGGATCGCATCCAGGCCTACGTCATGAACCGCGATGTCCTGTGGACGGACGACACCCCCATCAAGGTGCTGGCGCCGGGGCGCGGAAAGACGAAAGAAGCGCGGATCTGGTGCTATGGCCACGATCCCGCCACCTGGGGAAGCAACGAGCCGCCGGCGATGTTGTATTGTTACAGCGCCGACCGCAAAGGTGAGCGGCCTCGAACCCATCTTGAGCATTATGCCGGCTGGCTGCACTCGGACGCCTATGTGGGATACGAAAAACTGTTTGGCAACAAGGGCGGCAAGCCGTCACCGATCCGGCCGGTGGCCTGCATGGCCCATGCGCGCCGCTACTTTTTCGATGTCTACGCCACACAGCCGGCCCCCTTGGCCGAAGAGGCTGTGGCCCGGATCGGTCTGCTCTATGACATCGAACGTGAGATCGGAGGACTGCCGCCGGAACAGCGCCTGGCCGTCCGGCAGGCCCGGGCAGTTCCCATCCTGAAGGATTTCCATACCTGGGCAACGGCCCAGAAAGCACGGGTCTCCGGCAAATATGCTCTGGGCAAGGCGTTCCGTTACGCTCTGACGCGCTGGGATCGCCTGTGCGCCTATACGCTCGACGGCCGCCTCTCCATCGACAATAATTTCTCCGAACGTTGTCTCAGAAATATTGCGGTGACACGGAAGAATTTTCTGTTTCTGGGATCGGACCGGGGTGGAGAGCGAGCCGCGATCTTCTATACTCTCCTGACCACGGCAGCCCTCAACGGGCTGAATCCGGAACGCTGGATGGCTGATGTAATCGACCGCCTCGCGCGTGGGCATCCGATCAACCGGATCGACGAACTTTTACCCTGGAACTGGTCGCCACAGGCAAAGCAGAAACCCGCCTGAAAAGGCTTGATCCTGGCTGCCGGGAATGCTGCGCTACTACGCAGCATGCCGCCACAGACAAGACTCCCTCCCTATCTGCGTCAACTCGAACGCGTCCTCGCACGGCTCGAGACAGCCATGCTGTTGAGCGAACTGGACGGGTTCCTCGCCGGCGTCATCGTCTGTCCTGAGATGATCCTGCCCTCCGAATGGCTGCCCGTGGCGCTCGATCCCGACGAGGAGGGGGATCCTGTTCTCGAACACGAGAACGATGCTCGGTTGATCCTGCGCCATTACAACGCCGTGCTAAGGGATCTCGATCGCGGGCGTTATGCGCCTCTGTTCGATATCGACACAAGGCATGACGAAATACTCTGGGAACTGTGGATCGAGGGGTTCGAGCGCGCCATGACGCTGCGGCCTGAAGCGTGGGACAGCTTTTTGCTCGATCCCGACGAGGCGGTGCTCCGGGCCCTTGTCGGTCTACGCAAGCTCGTCGCCATGACCGATGCCCCAGCCGACAGCAGCGATGAACTCGGCGCCCTGCTGACGGAGACCGCGCCGGATCTCATCCCCGACTGGGTGCAGACACTCCATGCCGAGCGCCTGTCAAATTCCATGGACCACTTCTCGAACGCACCAGCCCTGTCGACAAAGGTCGGCAGAAACGAGCCCTGCCCCTGTGGCTCCGGCAAAAAATACAAGAAATGCTGCGGCATGAACTGAGCCAATCCAGCCCATAGAATGATGGAATGCAAGCGTGGGGATCAGCTCACGCTTACAGTCGATCTCACGATCACCCCGGATCAACTCCCCCCGCGCGTCCATCTGATGCACGACACGATAGCCGTAGCACAGGCCGCCGCCGGATTTGCCCGCCTCGACCCGGCCCCGCAGGCCGCGATGGGTCTTCATCGCCAGGTCCTTGAGGAACAGGGCGTTCATCGTTCCTTTCAGGCCGACGTGAAGCTCGCTGATCTCGCCCTCGGCCAGGGTGACAATGGTGACGCCCGCAAACTGGAGACGCTTGAACAGGGTGGCGACGTCGGCCTGGTCGCGGGACACGCGATCGAGGGCCTCAGCGAGCACGATGTCGAACTGCCCAGCCTGGGCATCGCGGAGCAGGGTCTGAATACCGGGACGCAGGATCATACTGGCCCCGGAGATGCCCGCGTCGCGGTAATACTCCACGACCTGCCAGCCCTCGCGCGCGGCGCGCTCTTCACAGAGCCGGAACTGGTCCTCGATCGAGGCCGCCCGCTGGCTGTCCGAGGAATAGCGGGCATAGAGCGCGACACGGGTCATGACCTTACTTCCTTATCCCTGCCAGTTCTCCACAGTCAGCGACGCACGGCAGCACTTTTCTTCTGTCGGACGAGGGCGACAAACTCCGCCTTGATTTTGGTAAACAGGCCGGGCGGAATGAAGCCGTAGGCGAAAACACCCGCCTTGCCGGGGACCGGCGATACGCCGCCGCTCGGCCATTCATCGACGTTGTGCTCCGAGACGATCACCCAGCTTGGCACATCATCCAGTCCGATCGCCGCCTTGACCTTCGCCGGTATCTCGATCCCGACCGTATCGCCGGAAGGCGGCGTATGGGTGATCGGCAGAAGCACGACATAGCGGGGCCGCAGCACGCTGTCGCTGGCAGCAACGAGGCAGGCGGGGCGGTCTTTGCCCTGATCCTGTCCTCGCGCGGCTTCA